>NZ_PJAV01000169.1:0-133861 GCF_002836695.1 Pseudoalteromonas sp. 78C3 | reverse complement strand
AATTTTACATAATAGAAATCCTGTAATAGTAGTGTTTTAAACGAGCAATCAAAACAAAGTACCGCTTAGGTAAGCGTATTGTTCTATACAGCATTCGTTGACTGTTTCACCCGTCAGCCACTACAATACAACATTGAAATTTTTATTATTATTTGAAGGCTTTCCTCCATGGTTTTACCTGATAAATTTATATTCTCGATGAGTCGAGTATCTAAGGTTGTGCCACCTAAGCGCACTATCTTAAAAGATATTTCGTTACACTTTTTTCCTGGCGCTAAAATTGGTGTGCTTGGTTTAAACGGTTCTGGTAAATCTACGTTACTACGTATTATGGCCGGTGTTGACCAAGATTTTGAAGGTGATGCACATCCTCAGCCTGGTACAAAAATTGGTTATTTACCGCAAGAGCCTGTTTTAGACGAAAGCAAAACAGTTCGTGAAATTGTTGAAGAAGCTGTTGGCGAAGTTAAACACGCACTTAAACGTCTTGACGAAGTGTATAACGAATACGCCATGGAAGACGCTGACTTTGATGCACTTGCAAAAGAACAAGGCGAGCTTGAAGCTGTTATTCAGGCGCACGATGGTCATAACATCGACAACGTTTTAGAACGCGCAGCTGATGCACTTCGCCTGCCAGAGTGGGATGCTAAAATTGAGCACCTTTCAGGTGGTGAGCGTCGTCGTGTTGCTATATGTCGATTATTGCTTGAAAAACCAGACATGCTTATTCTCGATGAACCAACTAACCACTTGGATGCTGAGTCGGTTGCATGGTTAGAGCGCTTCTTACACGATTACGAAGGCACTGTTGTGGCGGTAACGCATGACCGTTACTTCCTTGATAATGTAGCGGGTTGGATATTGGAGCTTGACCGTGGTGAAGGTATTCCATGGGAAGGTAACTACTCTTCTTGGCTTGAACAAAAAGATGCGCGCTTACAGCAAGAACAAAAATCTGAAAAAGCACGTCAAAAATCAATTGCACAAGAACTTGAATGGGTTCGTTCAAATCCTAAAGGTCGTCAAGCTAAGTCAAAAGCACGTATGGCTCAGTTTACTGAAATGCAGCAGTCTGATTACCAAAAACGTAACGAAACTAACGAGATGTTTATTCCACCTGGCCCGCGTTTAGGCGACCAAGTACTTGAAGTAACAAATCTTCGTAAGAGTTTTGGCGATCGCGTTTTAATTGACGATTTAAGCTTTAGTATGCCAAAAGGTGCCATTGTGGGCATTATTGGTGCTAATGGCGCGGGTAAATCAACGCTGTTTAAAATGATCAGTGGTGAGCAAAAGCAAGACAGCGGTAGCATTACCGTTGGCGAAAGCGTACACCTTGCTACTGTTGATCAGTTCCGCGACGGTATGGACGAAAGCAAAACTGTTTTCCAAGAAATATCAGACGGCCAAGACGTACTAAAAATTGGTAACTTTGAGTTCCAAAGCCGTGCGTATGTAAGTCGCTTTAACTTTAAAGGTAACGATCAGCAAAAGTTTGTTAAAGACCTATCAGGTGGTGAGCGTAACCGTTTACACCTTGCTAAGTTATTAAAAGCTGGCGGCAATGTGTTACTACTCGATGAGCCAACCAATGACTTGGACGTTGAAACACTACGTGCACTAGAGAACGCTATTTTAGAGTTTCCTGGTTGTGTAATGTGTATCTCGCATGACCGTTGGTTCCTTGACCGTATTGCTACGCACATTTTAGATTACCGCGACGAAGGTCAAATTAACTTCTTTGATGGTAACTATACTGAATACGAAGAGTGGCTTAAAAAGACACTAGGTGCAGCAGCAACTGAACCTAAACGTATTAAGTACAAAAAAATTGGTTAATATTTACTGTAGCTAATTTATTACAGTAATACTAAGCCCTGCATTTATGCGGGGCTTTTTTATGCCACCAGCATTACAGGAGCATATCCTGCTAGCATGTAGAGAATTACCCGCTATGCTTAATTTATTATAAAAACAGTAAGGCTAAATTAGGTTATGCAAAATCGTCGTCAGTTTTCTCGTGTTTTATTTTCAACCGATGCACAAGTGATTTTTAATGATCACCAATACCCATGTAAATTACTTGATGTATCTTTGCATGGCGCATTAATCACTAAATGTGATGCTTTTATTGGCAACCAAAATAGCCAAGCTGTTCTGCGTTTTTCGCTGCCTCAAAGCGAAATAGAAATAAAAATGGAGGTTGTGGTGTGCCATATAGAAGCAGATCATATTGGTTTAAAATGCCACCATATTGATATAGACAGCATTACTTATTTAAAGCGTTTAATAGAGCTAAACTTAGCTGATGACGAACTATTACATCGCGAACTCGCTATGTTGATTCACGACACGCAAGAATAGACTCATTTGGATTAGTTGATTACCATAGTGCAAACTTTTTAACTTGTGCAAACATGACTTTAAATCCACATTTACCTTTGGTGTATCACCCTAACTACTCGTTTAATTTCGATCCAAAGCATCGTTTTGCAATGAGTAAGTTTGCACATTTATATCAGCATGT
This sequence comes from Pseudoalteromonas sp. 78C3, assembly GCF_002836695.1. Classification (NCBI taxonomy): domain Bacteria; kingdom Pseudomonadati; phylum Pseudomonadota; class Gammaproteobacteria; order Alteromonadales; family Pseudoalteromonadaceae; genus Pseudoalteromonas; species Pseudoalteromonas sp. 78C3. The sequence continues at coordinate 131,331 of NZ_PJAV01000169.1, read as the reverse complement.
TGCAGAGCTTGGTTTGATTGGCGATAACCTGGTTGAGCCAATATTAGGCACGCCAGAGCCACTTGAGCTAATACACTGCGAAAATTACATACACGATTTGTGGAATAACCGCTTAGATGAAAAAGCAATGCGTCGCATTGGCCTACCTTGGTCAAAAGAGCTTATGGCACGTACCTTTACAGCTCCTCAAGGTACTTTGCAAACAGCTCGTTTAGCACTTAAACATGGTATAGCGTGCCACTTAGCCGGTGGTACACACCATGCGCATACCGATTTTGGCTCGGGCTACTGCATGGTTAATGATTTAGCCTTTACCACGCAAACTTTAATTGAATCGGGTGAAGTAACTAACGTACTTATTTTTGATTTAGACGTGCACCAAGGTGATGGCACAGCCGCAATGTTAGAGCATCAAGCATACGCTTATACTTGTTCTATCCATTGTGAAAAAAACTTCCCCTTTAGAAAGTCCGCTAGCGATTTAGATATTGGCTTAGCCGATAATATGAAAGACGACGAATACCTTGCCGTAGTTGACGACACCTTGAGTTATTTACTTAAAGAGCTAAACCCAAGCTTGGTACTTTACGATGCTGGCGTTGATATTTGGCAAGGCGATGGCTTGGGTAAATTAGATATAAGCTGGGATGGCATAGTTAAGCGCGACCATTTAGTGCTAAAACGCTGCCTTGAACACAACACACCCGTTGCTACAGTAATAGGTGGTGGCTATGATAAAGACCATCTTCGCCTCGCTAAACGCCATGCTATTGTTGTTGAGCAAGCCGCTCGCTTTTAGTTTGAAATAAAAATGTTAAATTCTCGTTCTTATTTAATATGTAAAATAAGAACGAACATATTATGAAGCAACTATTTATTGCCATCGCACTAATTTTTATAAGCTTTACAAGCCATTCGCAAGAAGAAAGTACGCAAGAAACATACCCTAAGCTACCTACATTAAATTTACAAATGGCTGATGGGTCTGCACTCAATACTCAAGATTTATTAGGTCAACCTTACGTTTTACACTTTTGGGCAACGTGGTGTCCGTACTGTAAAAAGCTGCAGCCAGCACTTCAAAAAATTGATGATATGGGCTTAAAAGTTATTGCCGTGAGCTTTAAAGAAGATGACGATGCTACTCCCGCTAAAGCGCTTAGCGATAGAGGTTATACTTTTAAAACAGCCGTAAAAGCCGATGCAATAGCACAGCAATTAGGTATACGAGGCACACCTACTACATTGTTTGTAAATAAAGAAGGCAATGTAATTTGGCTGACTAATACGTCAAACCCAGAGGACGCAAACCTACATTTAAAGGCACGAACATTGTTGCACTCCATATCTGAGTAATAATATAGGTCTAAATTTAGTTTAAAAATATAAGTAATATAAACTTTATACTACAATTTAAGCTCATAAATTAATTGAGATTATAATGCGCCTACTACTTACTTTATTACTAATCACTTTAAGTGGCTTTGCCGCAGCTAAAGAAGAAAAAGCAGAACTTCCACCGGTAGACCCCGCTTACAATGCTGAGCATCCTATGGCTTTGGTTAATCAAGGCTCGTCTATTATTGCAATGAATTTACCCACCTATAATTTACCCAATGATGTGCAAGTTGTTTATAAAATAGGAAACCCCGATGTTCCATTTTTAGGCTTTGTTAGAAATGCCGAGTTAATCACCGTAAAGCCACAAGCGTTTAATATTCAGCATTTAATGCGTGGTGAAGAAATTACGATTATTGCCGATATTTACGAGGGTGATTATCAACAAGGTGGTAGTTTAATTTATTCAAAAAAAGAGTTGGTCTTGAGTAAGCAGCTGTATGCCAGAGAACTAAAAGATTTAAGTGAATCATCGCAATGGCAAGACTACGACATGATTACACTAAGCGGCACTGAGCGTATTTATATTCATAAAATTCAAAAAGCACCGAGCTATAACCATCTTATTTTTGTCGATTTAGTTAATGCGTGTATGCAAAAGCTTCGTACCTCAAAACGTGTCCCAGCTGAAAATGAGCTTACTTATAAATTTATTAATTGCGGCACCCTTAAACCACTTTATTACAATGCTGATGATTTTATGAAATAGTCATTTATATTCAGTTATTAGTTTGAGCCCTTGCTTCATTGCCTCAACTGATTGTCCTGCAAAGCCTAAGCGAACATAACTATATTGCTTAGGCATTAAACTTCTCACTGAATCAGCAAAGTAAAACTCATATTCTGCTTGTAAATATATGCTTTTACTTTGCATTGCTTGTTTTATATTACTCGTATTTTTATTTAAGTTAACCCACATTGCCATGCCGCCATCTGGCTTTTTATACTCTATTGGTAACCCCTGTGATTGCAGCAACGCCAACGTGTTGTCCATTGCTTCATAACGTTGTTTATAGTGTTTAGTCATGCGCTTTAAGTGTCGCTCAAATCCACCTTCTTGCATAAAGTGCGCAACGGCTAGCTGCATAACCACATCATTTTTATGATTCATTAACTGCTTCCATGCGGTTAACTGTGCTAATACTTCAGGAGCTGCACAAATGTAGCCAATTCTAGCGCCTGAGAACATGATTTTAGAAAATGTAGATAAGTAAATAATAATCCCAGCGGGATCGTCCCCAGCCATAGGCTGTAATGGCTGACAGCGATAATGAAACTCGTGATCGTAATCATCCTCTACAATCATTACGCCATACTCATAACATAATTGATAAATTTGCATGCGCCGTGTAGGCGAAAGCGTAACGGTAGTTGGGTATTGATGTAGCGGGGTTAAGTAGAGCATTTTTATTGGATATCGTTTAAGTTGCGCTTTTAAATCATCAACACATAAACCATATTCATCTTGTTTTATATCTATTAATTGCGCGCCACAAGCAGCAAACGCTTTACGTGCTGGCGGATAGCCTAAAGTTTCAACGGCTACGAAGTCATCTTTACTTATAAATGCCTTTGAAATTAAAAATAAAGCTTCTTGTGAGCCATTACATACAAGTAAGTCTGATACTTTTAAACTTCTAGTTTTATGTAAGTAATCACTTATCTGAGTTTTTAGCTCACTCACTCCAGCTATATCGCCATAATGAAGTTTACTGGTATCTAAATGATTAAATATATGACTTACAGAGCGTTTAAATTCTTTATAGGGAAAGCTATTTAAATCAGGAAGTCCACCTGCGAAATTATATACGTAGTCTTTTAAATTCATTGCCAGAGCAGGCACGGCTAACTCTGTAGCAAATTTATAAGGTTTTGGTGTTAAAACTGGCGTGTGCTCACAGTTAACACTGCTTTGAATTGGAAGTGTTTGAGTGACGCTATACCCAGAGCGTTCATGGGACTCTAGCCATCCTTCGGCTACTAATAACTGCAATGCGTTCATTATTGTATGACGGTTTAACTGATACGTTTGCGCCATAACTCGAGCAGAACTTAGTTTTGTACCAGGTGCAATATCTCCCTTTACGATAGAACCGCGCAGAGCATCTGCAACTTGTAAGTACTTAGCTTTGTTTGAGTTATTAAATTCAATATTAAGCGGTTGCATGTTATTCCTTTAAAACTGGTATAGCTAAAAAGCCAATTCTGGTTGTTTTTACCAAACCAAATAAGCGTACATTTGTTGCTCGTAAATAGCAAAGCTTAGAGGCAACATGTTTACTCAACAGATACATAAAACAAATAAGGTCATATTAGAGCCATTAAATTATGAGCATTTAAAAGGCTTATATAAAGCTGGGCAACATCCAAAAATATGGGAATGGGTATTAAGCAACTATACAAAAACACCCGAACAGTTAAAGGAATGGTTTACTACAAGTGCACAATTTAATAAAAAAGAACAAATTGTATTTGCCATAATAGACATAGCCAGCAAAGAGGTTGCAGGCACTACACGACTATTTAGATTAGATGCACATAACTTAAGTGCTGAAATTGGTCATACATTTATAAGCAATCACTGGCAGCAAACTTATATTAATACTCACACTAAATATTTACTGCTTAGCTATGCTTTTGACGCGTTGAATTTAGTGCGAATAACATTTAATACTCACGAACAAAATCAAAAATCTCGAAATGCAATTACTCGACTAGGAGCCCTATTTGAAGGTATAGCTTATGAAGACAGGCTCCTTAGTGATGGGAGTTACAGAAGCACTGCAAAATTTAGCATTATTGACGAGCATTGGCAGAGTATTAAATTACAGTTAGAGGAGAAGCTTTAATGTACCCACCAATACATTTTCAAGAACATAATATTGAACGTTTGCAGACATTAGTTGAGCAATTCCCTCTAGCGAGTATTTTAATGCCCTGCTCGCAAAGTGACTTAAATAATATATGCCAAGTACCTGTATTATATGAGTCCTCACGTAATGTATTTATGGCTCACGTAGCAAAACATAACCCGCTAGCGCAATGTGATAAACAGTCAGTAAAATTACTATTTAGTGGCGATAACTGTTATCTATCTCCCTCGTATAGTAATAATAAAACACTGCCGAGCTGGCTTTATTCATCAGTACAAGTAACTGCAAATGTGAATATTATTGAAAGCGATAATGAGAAAGACAAAATAATGCGGCAATTAACGAGCCATTTTGAGCAAGGCTTTACGCCAATGTGGAAGATTACTGACGTGCCCAAAAGCAATCGCCAAGCAATGTATCTACAATTAAGCTTTATAGAATTTACTCCCACTCATTGGAGTGGAAACTTTAAGCTAAGCCAAAATAAATCACCTGAGGTAAGAGCACGCATAAAACAAAGCCTAAAACTTGCCAATAAGCGCTCTATTGCAAAACTATTTTAGGCATAAAAAAAGGCTCTTTCGAGCCTTTGGATTAACTTTGGAATAGTCAAAAATTTTAAATTAGGTCAGCGTTAATAGCTGTGGAGCAACGCTATGATAATCAACAGCCATAGCAATACTTAACGCTGTAATATTAATAATTGAAAATGCGAACACTTTACGTGCCCAACTGCTCATATCAATATTACGACGATAACCACGCAGCGCCATTAGCAACCACCAAAAGCTGGTAATACAAGCAACAGCCATAAAAGCAGCACCTGTGTAGCCAGTAATTGGCAGTAACATCACCACTAATGCGTATACAGCGATGTAAAGTACAATGTGGCGTTTTGCTTTGTCGATACCTTGCGCTACAGGTAATACTGGAATACCTGCAGCTTGGTAGTCTTTAAAGCGAAAAATAGCGATAGCATAAGAGTGCGGCATTTGCCACAAGCTAAACATAACTAGCAGTATTAACGCGCCCATATCGAACTGCCCTGTTACGGCGCAGTAACCTACTACTGGCGGTACAGCGCCAGAAAGGCTGCCAACAAAAGTGCCATATACTGAGTTACGTTTCATGTAGAGGCTATAAACCCCTACATAAATTACGTAGCCAAAGGCTGCAAAAAATACCGCGGCTTGAGTGGTATAGGCGATAAGTAAACCAAAGCCAATAACGCCCAATAAAACACCGTGGCTAAGTGCAGCAAAGGCCGACATTTCGCCTGTTACTGTTACCCGCGTACGAGTACGTGCCATGGCTACGTCTATGTCTCTATCTATAACATTGTTGATAGCACAACCTGATGCAACCACTAGCGACAAACCAATTAATGTGGCAATCATTAACCATGGATCTATATCACCGCGCGAGGCAAGTAAAAACCCACCCGCTACGCTGATCAAATTGCCCATAATAATACCCGGCTTTGTCACTGATAAATAACGACGAAACATCTTCAACTCCTAGTACATCATCATTGCGTTAGATTCATAAATGATCCAAACAGATAACCCAACAACCATTACGATGATCAGAGCACTGAATAGGAATGAGAAAGTACTTGCACGGCCATTTTCGGTGGTAAAATTAAGGTGTAAAAAGTACTTTAAATGCACCCAAATTTGTACGATTGCAAAAGTAACAATGCTCCAAAGCGTTGTTGCTTTTGAGAAGTCACCTTCCATAACCATATAAAACGGTATAGCAGTTAAAATTACCGATAGCACAAAGCCAATTAAGTAAGTTTTAACACTTCCATGAGATTCATCATGATGATCACTTTGCGCTTGTTTTAACGCATGCGTTTCGCTGTGGCTCATTACATTGCTCCCATCAAATAAACAACGGTAAATACACAAATCCAAACAATGTCTAAGAAGTGCCAAAATAGGCTTAAGCAGCTTAAACGCGTTACGGTTGCTTTGCCTAGACCACGTTTAGCAACTTCAATCATCATTATGGTCATCCAAATTAGTCCAGCCGTTACATGTAATCCATGTAAGCCAACTAATGAGAAAAACGATGTTAAAAAGGCACTTTGTTGTGGGCCATTACCGTGCACAATTAGGTGATGAAATTCGTATACTTCCATACCAATAAACACAGCACCTAAACAAAACGTAACAAATAACCAAGTAAGTGTTAGTGCCTTTTTTTGCCCTTGAGCGGCAATCATGGCAAAGCCAAAGGTAATACTACTAATAAGTAGTGCAGCAGTTTCTACTGCTACAAAGTCGAGTTCAAAAATATCTTTACCCGATACACCACCGGCTGTGTTCATAAAGAGCACAGCGTAAGTGGCAAAAAACGAGGCAAACAATAGGCAATCGGTCATTAGGTATAACCAAAAACCGAATATGGTGTCACCCGATGTATCGTGATGATCATGCACGTGGGCATGATCATCGTGCGATACTGATTCTAAATTTGCAGAAAGTGTACTCACGCTTTTAGCTCCTTAATGCCACTTGAATTATACGCAGCTTCAGTGCGTGCAATTTCATCAGGTTGAATATAGTAATCAACATCGCTGGTGTAACAACGTTTGATAAAGATGGCAATTGCGCCGACTAGCCCAACAACAGCTAACCACCAAATATGCCAAATCATTGCAAAACAGAATACTGTTAAGCTTGCTGCCATTAACACGCCAGCTGATGTGTTTTTAGGCATATGAATAGGGCTATAGTTTGCTTTATCTTGGTATGCTTGGCCTTTTTCTTTCATGTCGGTCCATGCATCAATATCATCGATGTGTGGAATTGTTGCAAAGTTATAAATTTGCGGAGGTGAACTTGTAGCCCACTCAAGTGTATGGCCGTTCCATGGATCGCCTGTTGTATCGTCAAGCGCTTCACGGTCTCTAAAGCTCACATATAATTGAATTACTTGGCTAACAATACCAAACATAATAATTACAGCACCGCCTGCGGCAATGTATAACCAAATGTTCCAATCTGGGTTGTTAGTGTGGTTTAAACGACGTGTCATACCTAAGAAACCAAGTACGTACAACGGCATAAATGCAACGAAGAAACCGATAATCCAACACCAGAATGATGCTTTGCCCCATTTTTCGTTAAGTTTAAAGCCCATTGCTTTAGGGAACCAAAATACAAAACCAGCAAGGTAGCCAAATACAGCACCACCAATAATGGTGTTATGAAAATGTGCAATTAAGAATAAGCTGTTATGCAGTACGTAATCGGCACCAGGAATAGCAAGTAATACACCGGTCATACCGCCTACGGTAAAGGTAACCATAAAGCCAAGTGTCCAAAGTACCGGTACGCTAATACGTAAGCGACCTCGGTAAATGGTAAATAACCAGTTAAACAACTTAACCCCAGTTGGTACAGCAATAACCATGGTCATTACCCCAAAGAACGCGTTAACGTTAGCACTCGACCCCATCGTAAAGAAGTGATGTAACCAAACAATAAAGCCTAAAATTGAGATTGCACCGCTGGCGTAAACCATCGATTTGTAACCAAATAAACGTTTACCGGCAAAGGTAGAAATAATTTCAGAGAAAATACCAAACGCTGGTAATACTAATATGTATACCTCAGGATGACCCCATGCCCAAAACAGGTTGATGTACATCATGGCGTTACCGCCCAATTCATTGGTAAAGAAGTGGAAATCGAGATAACGGTCAAGCGTTAGCATTGCAAGTACAGCAGTTAAAATTGGGAATGATGCTGCAATTAAAATGTTTGCCCACGTACATGTCCATGTGAAAATTGGCATTTTCATTAGGGTCATACCTGGTGCACGCATTTTAAACACGGTTGCTAAAAAGTTTACTGCTGTTAGAAGTGTACCGAGCCCGGATATTTGCAAGGCCCAAATATAATAATCTACCCCCACCCCAGGGCTAAAGGTCAACTCCGAAAGCGGTGGATAGGCCACCCAACCTGTTTTAGCAAACTCACCAAACACTAGCGACATATTAATTAAAATGGCACCGCTGGCTGTAAACCAAAAGCTTAAGTTATTTAAAAATGGGAATGCAACATCGCGAGCACCAATTTGCAGTGGTAAAACAATGTTCATTAAACCAATCATAAATGGCATAGCCATAAATATGATCATAATTACGCCGTGGGCAGTAAATATTTGGTCGTAGTGTTCAGGTGGTAAATAACCGGGCGCACCACTGGTAGCAAGCGCTAACTGAGCACGCATCATAATGGCATCAGAAAAACCACGGAACAGCATTATTAGTGCTAAAAGAATATACATTACGCCTAAGCGTTTATGATCAACAGACGTGATCCAGTCGCGCCAAAGCACGCCCCATTTTTTATACTTTGTAATAAGCCCGGCAATAATAAGCCCAGCTATCGCAATAACCGACATCGTGAACACAAGAATTGGCTCATGAAACGGAATTGCGTCTATTGTTAGTTTACCTAATAACGACATTATTATTCCTCGCCCTGGCTGTGAGATGATGGCATTGAGTGTTCATCCATTGCTTGATGCTTCTTACTCATTTGCCCATGTTCGCCCATTGCATGTTGCTTTTTGTTCATATCGCCATGTGCCTGCATGTATTTCATAACGATGGTATGAAATAAGCCGTCATCAACTTTACCGTAATAAGCAACTGGGTTATTTTCGCTTGCTTTTGCAAGTTCAACATAATTTGCATGAGTAAGATTATTAGCGCTTGAATTCGCTTTTACATCACTCACCCACTTATCAAAACCAGCTTGAGTAGGTGTAGCAATGGCATTAAACTTCATACCAGTAAAGCCTGCACCACTGTAATTTGCCGAAAAGCCTTTAAATGTACCTGGCTCATTAGCAATTAAGTGAAGCTTGGTTTCCATACCGGCCATTGAGTATATTTGACTACCCAATTGCGGAATAAAAAATGAATTCATTGTGCTCTCTGAAGTGATTTTATATTCAACAGGTACATTAGCCGGAAACACTAATTCATTAACCGTAGCAATACCTTGCTCAGGATAAATAAATAGCCACTTCCAGTTTAATGAAACCACTTCAACAGTAAGATGCTTACCTTTACCTTCAATTGGTTTGTAAGGGTCTAGCTCTTGGGTAGACACCCAGGTAATAACACCTAAAATAATCACAATAACAATAGGGACAGCCCAAACTGCGGCTTCAATTTTATTTGAATGAGCCCATTTTGGAGCGTAAATTTCATGAGTTTGCGTGTCTCTATATTTCCATGCGAAATACAAAGTCATCACAATAACGGGAACGACTACAAGCAACATAAGCACGGTTGCGATGATGATTAAATTTTTCTCATCTATGCCTATCTGCCCTTTTGGATCGAGTATCCCGCCTTTACAGCCTGACAACGCCAGCACTGTACTAGCTAAAGCAATATTACAAAGGTTACGAATTAACAAGGGAGTATCCTACAAACCTAAAAGTTCTAATTTGCTGCTTTAAATAAAAAACAAAGCAACGATTTTTCGGTAAAAACCCAAGTTAACTGGAATTAAATTATAAAAAATAAGGGGGCTATTCAAAACCTAAAGCTCATGCCAATAATGACCTAGCAACAAACCCAGCTTTCTAAACGCATTTATATAACGTAATAAAAGTTAACTTGGGTGAGTGGTGGTTGGCTGAAATGTGTTTAAAAAACACTGAGCTACTTTGTTTTAGCTAACCTTAATTATTTACAGCAAGAACAAATAATTAAAACCAGCAACAAAATGCAGCCTTACAGACAACCTGTAAAGCTAGGTGGAGCACGACAACCGTGTGCAACTTGCACTGGCTGAAGAACTTTAGCCTCGCTAAAAGCAAAGGCTGCTTTACGGAGGATAATTCCAGCACGACGCGCTGGAAAAATATGGAACAATAGCCAGCAAAGGCCAATAAGTAACTGACTTGATATGATCGGATGAGCTAAAAATTGCACAATAGTAAGTAACAGCGGCTCTACAATAAACCCATCACTTAATAGCGCTTCAAGCTTGAAGGCATCCTCTAGTGCACCGCTTAGCAACATTACAGTATTAAACACTAATAAAGTTATAGCTACACACACGCCCTTGCCTGCTTTATTCAAGCGCTCACACGTCTGCGGCTCGCCAGAGGCAAGATCCGTATTTGTATGATGCAAAGAAAGTGTGTTCAAAAACATTAACCTACTAAAATGACTATAACAAAATTAGAGGAATACAGTTTGCAATGGAAAAATTTAAAAAACATTGCTGTTGTAAGCCCTAAAACCAGGTGCTAAATACAATCAAATCCAGCTAGCACATATTTACCTAGCGAAAATTGATCCGTATCAATCAAACTTTCAAAACTTACTGAAAGTTCGAACGTGAGTATAACAAAGAGAATTTTCTGTTCAACTAAAAATCAATTAATTTTGGTTAAGCTTTCAAAGCTATTTTGTTAATAAAAAATAACAATATAAAAAACAATGAGTTAGCTTGAATTGAAAATAATTTAAAGCAGAATATTTAATAAAATTATAGGTTTTTTTGGAAGGAATAATAATTGTGTGGCACAAATAAAAACAGCTCAAATTCAGTCACCACCGAAATTGAGCCGCTTTTCACACTGACAACATCTTCACACACAATATAAAGATTTTTTGTTTACACTGCGTGGCATTGTAAGGAAATAAAAACAACTCAAATGCAGTCACCACCGAATTTGAGTTGCCTTTCACACTGACAACATCTTCACACACAATATAAAGATTCTTGGTTTACATTACGTGGCATTGTAGGGAAATAAAAACAACTCAAATGCAGTCACCACCGAATTTGAGTTGCCTTTCACACTGACAACATCTTCACACACAATATAAAGATTCTTGGTTTACACTGCGTGGCATTGTAGGGAAATAAAAACAACTCAAATGCAGTCACCACCGAATTTGAGTTGCCTTTCACACTGACAACATCTTCACACACAATATAAAGATTCTTGGTTTACATTACGTGGCATTGTAGGGAATAAAAACAACTCAAACTCGTTCTTTATGGAAGTGAATCCACCGAACTTGAGTTGTCTTTCACACTGACAACATCTTCACACACAATATAAAGATTCTTTTAAGCGAGGCTAACTTGCCTCAAGCTTATGACGAGAGCCTTGCTCTGTGTCTATGGTTAAACTTTAGAGTGTTAGCTCCAATTTGACAAACGAGAAAAATAAACCTAATAGGTGAAAAAAACTAAACTATAGACGTTTGTCTAATACATTAAGATTGGATTACTTTAGAAGCTATCGAGTTAAGCAGTTTTACAGACACAAAAAAAGCGCTATAAAGCGCTTTTTAATATTTAAGGCGGGCTTAAATAATTTGGTTTTCTTTCCAGGCTTGCTCTTTTGCTAAACGGTTTTTGCGTTTATCACATGGATCATCGCAATCACAGGCTTTATCAATACCAACCGAACCTAAACCACCACAGCTGCTTGCCATAGATTTTTTTTGCACGATCATACCAACGGCCATAGCCGAAACTATCAAAATTAGTAAGCCAAAAGTAAGAAGAAAAAGTGACATTGCTTAGCCCCTATTGATCAGCAATTAATTAAACTCAAACATTTTTGAGCGACTGCTATTATATACCCAAATAACGCGAAAATAAACAAGCCAGCACCATACTACAAATAAGGTTTAAATGCAGGGCTTGAATAAGTAACTAAACCCTTATTTGATTTACCTATTAAGTATACCGGTAAATCGTGCTGCTGAGCGTATGCTTGCGCTTTTTCCATACCCATCACAGTAAGTGCAGTCGCTAAACCATCTGCCGTCATAGCGCTTGGATGAAGCACAGTTACCGACACTAAGTCGTGCTTAATAGGCATGCCGGTCACGGGATCAATTAAATGAGTATAGATCTCGCCATCCATTTTATAAAAAATACGGTAATCACCTGACGTAGCAATACCGTTTGTACCTGGCGATAAAACACGGTGTACCTTTCGCTCTCCAGGTTGCGCATCTGGTTGCTCAATCGCAATTTTCCAATCCTGATTATTTGGCTTTTCACCTGCTATACGCAGCTCTCCACCAATCTCAACCATGTAATTGGTAATACTGTGGCTTTCTAATAACTGCGCTACTTTATCAATACCATAGCCTTTAGCCGTTGCCGAAAACGAAAGCTCTAACCCATTAACTGTTTTAGACAGTCCTTGCTCATCTAAAATAAGTTTATCAATACCTATTTTTTCGACCATAGTTGCAAGCTCTTCATCACTTGGGCGATTGGTTGGTTTTTTATCAGGACCAAAGCCCCATAAATCAATTAAAGGCCCCATAGTGACATCGAGTGTTTTAGTTGATTCGCCTAAGCGAATAGACTCGCTGATAACAGCCCTAAAATCTTCGCTAATTGGCATAACTTGATTTGCTGGTAATCTGTTAAATGTATTTATTTCAGAGTCTTCTATGTAAGTAGACATAGACTGATTCACATCTTTTAAAACAGCGTCTATTTGCAGCTGTAATTGTGAAGCTGATAGCTGGCCCTGCTCATCGTAATATTTAATATGATAAGTGGTGCCCATAGTCTTACCTTCTAAAAAGGTTTCCCTCGACTCTGGTTTTTCACCACACCCAGACAGTAATAAGGTCAGTGTGATTAGTAAAAAGGCCATTATGCCTTGTGAAGTACTTACTCGATTCATAACAGCTCTACTTAATAGATTGATAAAATTAAAGAATAAAAAAAGCCTCGTAACACAAGTGCTACGAGGCTGGTATTTTAACCAAAACTAAACTGTTTTGGTATTAGTGTTAGCCACCGAAGTCATCTAGTAAGATATTTTCGTCTTCAACACCTAAATCTTTAAGCATAGTAATAACTGCCGCGTTCATCATTGGAGGACCACACATGTAGTACTCACAATCTTCTGGCGCTTCGTGGTCTTTAAGATAGTTCTCAAATAACACGTTATGGATAAAGCCAGTATAGCCTTCCCAGTTATCTTCAGGTTGTGGATCTGAAAGTGCTGTATGCCATACGAAATTAGGATTTTCAGCGGCTAGGCCGTCAAAATCTTCTACGTAGAACATTTCACGTTCAGAACGTGCACCATACCAAAAGCTCATCTTACGTTTAGAGTTCAAACGTTTAAGTTGGTCAAAGATATGTGAACGCATTGGCGCCATACCAGCACCACCACCAACAAAGATCATTTCTGCATCTGTGTCTTTAGCAAAGAACTCACCAAATGGACCTGAAATAGTTACCTTGTCGCCTTTTGTAAGTGACCAAATGTACGAAGACATTTTACCACATGGCAAGCTTAGGTTTCTTGGAGGCGGAGCAGCAATACGCACGTTAAGCATAATGATGCCTTCTTCTTCTGGGTAGTTAGCCATTGAGTATGCACGAATTGTTTCTTCGTCTACTTTTGACTCCAGGTCGAAGAAACCAAAATGATTCCAGTCGCCACGATATTCTTCAGGAACATCGAAATCTGCATATTTAACATGGTGAGGTGGCGCTTCGATTTGGATGTAACCACCCGCACGGAAAGGCACTGACTCATCACCAGGGATTTGCAGTTTAAGTTCTTTAATGAAGGTTGCTTTGTTATCGTTAGAGATAACTTCACAGTCCCACTTTTTAACACCGAAAATTGACTCTTCAAGCTCAATTTCCATGTCGTTTTTAACATTTACCTGACACGCTAAACGACAGCCTTCACGGGCTTCACCTTTAGAAATGTGATCAAGCTCAGTTGGCAGGATATCACCACCACCTTCTTTAATGTGTACACGACATTGACCACAAGAGCCACCGCCACCACAAGCAGATGATACAAATATACCTGACTCAGATAATGCACTTAAAAGCTTATTACCTGCTGATGTAGTAATGGCTTTGTCTTTATCGCCATTAATACCGATGATGATGTCACCGCTTGCAACTAACTGAGATTTAGCACCAATGATCACTAAAACTAGTAGTACAACGATAGCGATAAAAACACCAACGCCTAAGAAAATCTGATAATCCATGATTTATCCTCGCTACCCTTTACAGTGAAATACCAGAGAATGACATAAAGCCAAGTCCCATTAAACCAACAGTGATGAAGGTAATACCTAAACCACGTAAGCCATCTGGTACGTCTGAATATTTCAGTTTCTCACGGATACCTGCAAGTAATGTAATTGCAAGCGCCCAACCAACACCAGCGCCAATACCATAGACAACAGACTCGCCGAAGTCATAGTTACGCTCAACCATGAAAGATACCGCACCAAATATTGCACAGTTAACTGTGATAAGTGGCAAGAAGATACCTAATGCGTTGTATAGTGCAGGGAAAAACTTATCTAATGCCATTTCAAGAATTTGCACAAGTGCTGCAATAACACCAATGAAAGTTAAGAAACGTAAAAAGCTAAGATCCGCATCTGGATAACCTAACCAAGTAAGTGAACCTGGTGCAAGTACCGCATGGTAAACCAAGTTGTTAACAGGTACAGAAATACCCAATACAACTATAACCGCTATACCTAGGCCAATTGATGTAGTTACTTTTTTAGATACTGCTAAAAAAGTACACATGCCTAAGAAGAATGACAACGCTAAGTTCTCAATAAAAACGGCTTTTACAAATAAACTAATATAATGTTCCACTATTTGCCCCTTACGCTTTAGCTTCTACTTGGTCTTTCTTATAAGTACGAAGTACCCATATGAATAAACCAATGATGAAGAATGCACTCGGTGGTAAGATCAATAGACCCATAGGCTGATACCAACCGCCATCTTGTACTAATGGGATAATATCAACACCGAATAGTGAACCCTTACCGAATAGCTCACGAATGAAACCAACAGTAAGTAGTACTACAGAGTAACCTAAGCCATTACCAATACCGTCAAGGAAAGACATAATTGGTGGCGACTTCATCGCATATGCTTCAGCACGACCCATTACAATACAGTTAGTAATAATTAGACCAACGAATACAGAAAGCTCTTTTGCCGTAGCGTAAGAGAATGCCTGTAATACTTGGTCAACAACGATTACCAACGATGCAATAATTGTCATTTGTACGATGATACGAACAGATGATGGGATCTGGTTACGAATAAGCGAGATAAAGAAGCTCGAAAATGCAGTTACTAATGTCAATGCGATTGACATGATTAACGCATTTTTTAAGCTAGACGTTACCGCTAGCGCAGAACAAATACCAAGTACTTGTAGTGCGATTGGGTTGTTAGCTAAAACCGGACCAAATAGGACCGCCTTCATTTCTTTAGTATCAGCCATTATTTCAATGCTCCTTTACGTACTTTCGCAAGGAAAGGGCCAAAGCCATTTTCGCCAGTCCAAAAGTCAACTGCATGATCAACACCGTTAGACGTTAATGTAGCACCTGAAAGACCATCGATCTTATGCTCATCATTGCCCGCAGTACCTTTAACAATTTGAATTGGAAGTTCTTTACCTTCCCATGTAGCAGTCCACTGTGGATTTTGGATTTCGCCACCTAGACCTGGGGTTTCATTATGCTTGTAAAAGATAATGCTCTTAACTGTTTCAGCGTCGCTTTCAAGCGAGATAAAACCGTACATTAAGCCCCATAAGCCGTAGCCTTGGATAGGAAGAATAATTGCATCAACTGAGCCATCTTCTTTTTTAGAGATATACACCGGCGACTCTTTAGTCACACGTTGAATACCAGCAATATCTTTAACGCCTTTCTCTTGAAGAGAAACACTTAGCGCTGCATCATATTTGCTTTTTTCAAAATCAAAAATTGTTGGGTCTGTATCTACAAACTCACCTGTAGTCATGTTTACAACGCGCGCTTCGATTTTTGCATCAAATGTTTCTAAAACATTTTCAACTTTATCGATACCCGCAGCAGCCAAGATATTGCTTTGAATATCTTTGTTTTTATTAGCTTGCTGTAAAGGACGAAGCTGTACAGAAGCAAACGATACAATGATTGCACACACTAAACATAGTGCTACAACAACTGATAACGTTTTACCGATTGATTCGTTATTACTAGACATTACGTGCCAACCTCCGCTTAATATTAGCCTGCACTACAAAGTGATCGAACAGTGGAGCGAATAAGTTAGCAAATAAGATTGCTAGCATCATACCTTCTGGGAAAGCAGGATTCACAACACGTATCATAACCACCATAAAGCCAATTAATAGACCATATGCCAATTTACCTTTGTCAGTAAATGCAGCTGATACAGGGTCAGTAGCCATAAAGAACATACCAAACGCAAAGCCACCGAGTACTAAATGCCAATACCAAGGCATTGCAAATACAGGGTTAGTTTCTGAGCCAACAGCATTTAGTAAAAATGCAGTTGCTACCATACCTAGGAATACACCTAGTACGATGCGCCAAGAAGCGATACGAACGTAAATTAAGAACAAACCACCTACTAACAATGCAAGTGTAGATGTTTCACCTACAGAACCTTGAATGAAACCGTAAAACGCATTCCACCATAATTCCATGTTTGCAAAGTCTAGTTGCCCGATGAAAGCTTGGCCTAGCATAGTTGCACCAGAGAAAGAATCTACTGCTGTCCATACTGTGTCACCCGAGATTTGAGCTGGGTATGCGAAGAATAAGAACGCACGACCGGCTAAAGCAGGGTTTAAGAAGTTACGGCCAGTACCACCAAAGATTTCTTTAGCGATTACTACACCAAACGTAATACCTAACGCAACTTGCCATAAAGGGATCGTTGCAGGCAAAATAAGTGCGAATAATACTGAAGTAACGAAGAAACCTTCGTTAATTTCATGCTTACGCACAGAAGCAAATATTACTTCCCAAAAACCACCTACTGCAAATGTTACCGCGTAGATAGGTAGGAAGAAACATGCTCCATAGAACATCTTAGCGCCCCAGCCTGCATCAGCGGTTAATTCACCACCGAATAACTGGAACAAACCAACTTGCCACGTGTTTGCTAGTTCAAAACCTTGTGCTAAAGCACCTGCGGCCTGATGACCGATATTGAACATACCAAAAAACATAGCTGGGAACGTCGCCATCCACACTAAAATCATCATGCGTTTTAGGTCGATATTATCGCGTACGTGTGTCGCGCCTTTATTTACGTAGCCTGGTGTATAAAAAATAGTTGCAGCTGCTTCATACAGCGCATAAAACTTCTCATATTTACCACCGGCTTCAAAATTCGGCTCGATATCTTCTAGATATTTTTTTAAACCCATCTCTCTAGCCTTCCTTCTCGATCGTAGTTAAGCAATCGCGTAGGATAGAACCATACTCGTATTTGCCTGGACAAACGAAGGTACATAACGCTAAATCTTCTTCATCAAGTTCAAGCGCGCCCAATGAAATTGCACTGTCTAAATCGCGTGCAATTAAGTCACGTAATAATAGAGTAGGCAAAATATCTAGCGGCATTACGCGCTCGTAGCTACCAATTGGTACCATGGCACGTTTTGAACCCCCTGTTGACGTTGTCATTTTAAATAAACGACTCGGCGCAAGGTGAGAAAGGAATGTACGCGTTACAGAGAATTTATCACTACCTGGTGCAATCCAGCCAAACAATTCTTTTTCGCGACCCTCAAGTAAAACAGATACTTGAACGTGGTAACGACCTAAGAATGCATGAACACCGTTTGAAATAGAACCTGATAGAACAGAACCAGAAATAACGCGGTTATCTCCGTCTTCTAGCTCACCAGCCACTAAATCATCCAATGAAGCACCTAATTGTGTCTTCACTAAACGTGGGTTTTTAACGCGAGGACCTGCAAGCGAAATAACACGATCTGTGTAAATTTCACCAGTAAGGAATAGGTGACCATACGCAATAACGTCTTGGTAACCAATATGCCAAACTTGTTTGCTAACAGAAACTGCATCAAGATGATGGATATGAGTGCCAACGAGGCCAGCCGGATGCACACCACCAAACTCATGTACTTCTACTTGAGCTATAGATGAGCTAGGAACTTGGCTACCTGCTTTTTTACACACAAATACTTTGCCATCGGTCAAACGCGAAATAACAGCAAGACCCGCTTCAAATGCTTGCGCATTTTCGGCAATTATCACTGCAGGATCTGCAGCTAATGGGTTTGTGTCAGTTGCGGTCACGAAAATAGAACTAGGATTTGCATCCACAGCCGCTACTTTACTGAATGGGCGAACACGAAGTGCTGTCCATTGACCAGACTGGATAAGTACTTCTTTGGCTTTTTCACGCTCTAAGCTCGCAAGCTCGTCTGCTTTGAAAGAGTCAAAGGTGATTTGCTCACTGCCTGCTACTTCAATAACAACAGATTGCAGCACACGTTTAGCACCACGATTTATTTCTTTTACTGTGCCAGAAGCTGGAGCAGTAAATAGGACGCCTGGGTTCTTTTTATCTTCAAAAAGTACCTGGCCTTTTTTGACTTGGTCATCCACACGAACATGCATGGTTGGACGCATACCGATAAACTCTTCGCCAAGCACAGCTACACGTTTGACAGCAGAACCGTCATGTATAACTTGCTGTGGCGCGCCCTCTAAGGGTAAATCCAGACCTTTTTTTATATTGATCATACGCACTTGCATTACATTAAAGGAAAGAAACTGAAAAATCGTATCAACCACGTCGCCATTTGAGTTATTCCAAGTTATATCAAGGTACAAAAGAGCAGCTTGCTAGAAATATCAAACAAGCAACGTAGTAAAACTCATCACATATTGTCGAGATTTTAACATCATTTTAGATGACTATGCGAGTGTATTTATGAAAATTATACGACAGAAACACTTATTTAGTTTTGTTAAGTGATTTAAATAAAAATCAAGGTAGACCAAAGTGGTAGCCTAAGCAATTATCGTTCCTGATTTCATCGCAAATTAAACAAATCGCATAATACAAAAAAAGCCGCTATTGCGGCTTTTTATAACTAAATTCTGTTAGTCAATCATATTAGCAATTGGCTTAACTGAATCTATGTCTTGATCATAGTCAACACCGTCTATACCAAAACCAAATAAGCGTAAAAACTCATTATGGTAACCAACATAGTCTGTTAGCTCATCAATGCTGCTTGTATCAACACTATCCCATACAGCTTGAACGCGTGCTTGCACATCGTCTTCTAGCTCTTTATAGTTTTGGAATAAATGCCCACCGTCGTCAAAGCGAGGCGATTCACCATATAGGTTTTCACTAAATAATGCGTGAATTTGCTCAATGGTGCCTTCATACGTGCCATCTGCTTTCATAACTTTAAATAAAGCAGAAATATATAACGGCATAATAGGAATAGCAGAACTTGCTTGTGTCACTACTGCATTAAGTGATGAAACATACGCCTCACCATTTAAATCTTTTGTCGATTCTTTAATAGCAGCCGTTGCACGGTCTAAATCTTCTTTAGCTTTACCAATAGTAGCGTGTCCGTATATTGGCCATGTTAGCTCTTTACCAATATAAGTATACGCTGTAGTTTTAAAGTTATCGGCTAATACATCCGCTTCTTTTAATGCGTCAATCCACATTTCCCAATCTTCACCACCCATTACTTTAATAGTGTTGTCGATATCGCCTTGATTTGCAGCTTCAACCGTAATTTCATCAATTTCACGCTTTGATGTATTTAAATTTTTAGTGGTTACTGCATTACCTATTGGCTTAAGTGTAGATGAGAACACTTCGCCTGTATTTGGATCAGTACGACGAGGAGACGCTAGGCTGTAAATAATACAATCTACTTTACCCAAATCTGCTTTAATAGTGTCGATTGCTTTTTGCTTGATTTCGTTAGAAAACGCATCGCCATTAATATTTTTAGACCAAAGACCCGCTTCGTCTGCAGCTTCTTGAAAAGCAGCAGTATTGTACCAACCAGCAGAACCTGTTTTACGATCTGTACCTTCTTTTTCAAAGAAAATACCTAATGTTTTAGCACCACCACCAAACGCAGCAGTAATGCGCGATGCCAAGCCGTAGCCTGTTGATGCGCCAATAACTAATACATTTTTTGGTGCACTTTTTAATGCGCCTTGTTGTTTTACATAGTTAATTTGTTCTTGAACATGCTCTGCACAACCAGCTGGGTGTGCGTTTGTGCAGATAAATCCACGAATTTTAGGCTTAATGACCATTGATCATCCTATATCTTTTACAATAAAAATTAGCGCTAGTTTAAAGGCTAATACTAAAAACACTGATCTGATCAGTTAAACACTCATCAAATACTCTAAAACATTACTTAGCTAATTTTAGAGCCACCCATACAATTAGGTGAATCAGGCGCTTCACCGCCCTGCTCTGCATACTCATCGGGTGTATATGTATGAATAGCGAGTGCATGAATATGATTTGCTAACTCATCTTTTAAAATTTCATTAATTTCGCGATGACGTTGTAATAAACGCTTACCCGCAAAACCTTCGCTAACCACTACTACTTTAAAGTGTGATTCAGTGCCAGCACTGTGCATATGGCTTTCGTTAATCACGTTTAAATGTTTACACGCAATGGCGTTGCTTATTTTTTCTTGGATCTGTTGCTGCATTGACATAAAAAGACCGTTTTAATTAGCTAATTTATACACTTACTATAACAATTTAACGCAGCGATTGGCTAACTAAATTGCTTTTGCTTAATGTGCTTTATAAATCGGTAAGTTAAACTTATTCGCGGATGCGCAAGCGTGGTTTGCTTAGGTATTGCATGTTGATAATCTCGTTGGCTATGTCCATTCATTATTAAACAGCTGCCACTTTGTAATTTTAAGTCGGTTACTTTATTGCTCGCCTTGTGCTTTAACTTTAAAACCCGATCAGCTCCTAGAGAGACACACACAATTGTTGGTTTATCACCAAGCTCTATTTCATCATCACTGTGCCATCCCATCGTATCATTACCATCTCGGTAATAATTAACGAGCAATGAGTTTAGAGGCTGGTTTAAATGTGCTTCTAAACGCTTTCGCATATTAAGTAACAATTCATCCCATGGTTCTACTATTTGCTTACTACTTGAATAGCCGTATTCAATATTTAAATCACTCATGAAACATTGCAGCCGTGGAATAGGCCCCGTTTTGCCATAAACGGTTACATCGGGTTGCTGCCAACGTAGGTTTTTTTGCAAATAATAAAATAGATCGAGGCTTTTTTGTGCACTAAGTGCCCTACTTTGATAAGAAAAGCCATTTGGTAACTGTTGGGGGTTGGCGTTTTGCCGTTGCATGTTAGAATTTACCTACATTAGATTACTGATCAACGAACCATTATGACGACGCAAGCCCAGCTAGGCGATAAAACCTTTACTCTTGAACGCTTTCCATTGGATCAAAAAAACCGCAGCTTACAAGCGTGGGATTCGGCAGATGAGTACCTTATCAATTATGTTAACGAACATCACCCAGATTGTCGCTCATTGCTTATTTTAAACGATAGCTTTGGTGCACTTGCTTGTTATTTTAATAAGTTAACGGTTTGTTCAGTTAATGATTCTTATATTAGCCACCAAGCTGCGGCTTATAACTTACAAGAAAACAAGCTACCTACAGCAGAGTTTACGCAAGTAGATAGTTTGTCGGCATTACCAGAGGATGTTGATTTAGTACTTATTAAAATCCCTCGTAATGTGGGTTTTTTACAGTTCCAATTAAGTGAACTCAGTGAAGTACTTGCACCTGGTACGCCAGTAATTGCCGCAGGTAAAACAAAAGAAATTCATAATTCAACAATAAAATCATTTGAGCAATTTATTGGTGAAACAACAACAAGCCTAGCAGTTAAAAAGTCTCGTCTTATATTAAGCACAGCTAAAGGCGGATATAAAGCAGCAGACTTCCCTATAACATGGGAGCTTGAAGGTACTGAGTTTAATATAACAAATCATGCAAATGTGTTTTCGCGTGATTCGTTAGATATTGGTGCGCGCTTCTTTTTTAACTACTTACCAGAAACACCAAAAGCTAAAAGCATTATTGATTTAGGCTGTGGTAACGGCGTTGTTGGATTAATGACGCTTGCTCGTTGCCCTAATGCATCAATTACCTTTGTAGATGAGTCTTACATGGCAGTAGAGTCAGCCCGGTTAAATGTAGAAATTAACCTAGGCGATAAGTTTGATAACTGTGAGTTCATCGAAAACGATTGTTTAACAGGCTTTGAAAGAGACAGTGTGGATATGGTGCTTTGTAATCCTCCATTTCACCAAGCTCAAGCTGTTACCGATCACATTGCTTGGCAAATGTTTAAACAAGCAAAAGATACTTTAAAAGAAGGCGGCGAGCTGCGTATTATTGGTAATCGTCATTTAGATTATCACGATAAATTAAACCGTATGTTCGGAAACTGTAAGTTGTTAGGCTCAAACAAAAAGTTTGTCGTTCTAAGTGCAACTAAAAATAGTGGAATGCTATAAATGAAATTAACAAACATTATAATTGGGTGTTGTGTATTACTAATACTTGGTGGCTGTGCGAATCAGCCTAGCCAAGTAATACTCAATCCTGTTTATAAAAGTGGTCAAATAAGCACTATAAATAGTAGCTTAAGTACCAGCGTAATTGATTTACGTGGCGATTCGTCAACACTTAAACTTATTGAGTCAGACAAAACTAAAACCTTTGCAAGCCAAGGTCTTACTGAATCAGTTAAAAGTGTTTTAGACAGCGCCCTTAGCCGCAATGGTGCCAGCATTTCTAATTTAGCGTCTGTACGCTTTGAAGTAGATATTCATGCACTACAAGCTGTTGTGACCGAAAAACTTGTGAGCCATACCAGCGAAGCCCATATAGAGCTTGGCGTGCGCGTTATTCGCGCCTCAAGTAATTTTAGTAAAGTGTATAGAGGCAGTGCTAATTTAGAAGGTCCGTTTAGTCACGAGCGAGTAAAAATAGAAGGTCAGCTCAATAAGTTGACTGAGCAAATTATTACCCGCATTGTATCTGACCCTGAATTAATAGAATTTTTAGAAGGTTAACTATGAAACGACTTTTTTTAATCTGCTTAGGCCTATTTTTTAGTGTAAGTAGCTCGGCAGCCCAAGAAGGCCGCTTTGTGCAAAAAGACAATATTTTTCCACGCGTCGAAATCGTAACAACGATGGGCAGTATTGTTGTTGAACTGGACCGTTCAAAAGCACCCATTACGGTCAATAACTTTTTAACTTACGTGTCAGATAAGAGCTATCAAGGCAGTGTTTTTCATCGTATTGAGCGCGATGTAGAAAACGACCGCGACTTTGTTATTCAAGGCGGTGGATACGATAAAGACTACGACGGCTTACACGAAAATGACCCTATTTTTAATGAAAGCGGTAACGGTATGAAAAACGATATGTATAGCATTGCTATGGCGTATCAGGACCGTGAACCGCACTCTGGTACTCGTCAGTTCTTTTTTAATATGGATAACAACGATCACTTAAACCCAGGTAAAGATTGGGGATTCGCTGTATTTGGTAATGTAATGGATGGCTACGATACCCTTGATAAGATCATGGCTGTTGAAACAGGGTTTAATGAAAAGATTGGTTACGATTTTGTTCCTAAAAAACCGGTGATCATCTTAAATATTAAAATGCTTGAACAAGTTCCACTGTAATTTATTTAAGAGCAGCTTAGCTGCTCTGCATCAAAGCCAATGAAGGCCCTATGAGCAAATCTCTCTCTATTAGCGAATATTTTTCTTACTTTAAAGACAAACGCTTAATCCATATTTTTATATTTGGTATGAGTAGCGGCTTTCCGTGGGTATTAATTGGCTCTGTTATGTCGGCTTGGCTAAAGGATGAAGGGCTAAGCCGCAGCATGATTGGCTTATTCGGCATTGTATTTGGCGCTTACAGTATAAATTTTTTATGGTCGCCGCTCATTGACCGTACAAAACTCCCTATTTTATATAAATGGCTAGGCCAACGTCGTAGTTGGATACTATTTTGCCAGAGCTTTATTTTTATTGGCACCTTATTATTAGCAGGGCTTGATTTAAAAGCTAATTTAGCAATTGTTGCTGCAATTTGTTTGTTAATTGCCATTGCTTCTGCAACGCAAGACATTGCTATTGATGCATTCAGAATAGATACACTTAAAGCAAACGAATCTCACAAAGCAACAGCTGCAGCCGCTATGGCAACGTCTGGTTGGTGGACAGGTTATGCGCTTTTAGGTGCAATTCCATTTTATATGGCTGATATCCCCTCGCTCGACTGGCCACAAATTTATTACTTTTTAGCTGCTGTAATGCTGCTGCTAATGAGTGGAGCATTGTTTGCAAAAGAACCTGAATCAAATAGAGAAGCGGTACATGCAGAGCTTGAACGTGTGTACCTTGAAAAACTGTCCTCTACAAAACAAACCCCTCTTACAAAAACTGTTGCGTGGCTCGCGGTAACCGTTATTGATCCCTTTAGAGCTTTTTTTACTAAAAATGGCGTTAAAACGGCACTGGCATTACTTGCGTTTATTTTCTTATTTAAAATAGGCGAAGCGTTTTTAGGGCGAATGTCGATTGTTTTTTATAAAGAAATTGGTTTTAGCAATAGCGATATAGCTACATTTTCAAAGGTAGGTACTGCCGTACTTACAATCATATTCACCTTTGTTGGCAGTTTATTTAATCAAAAATATGGCATTGTTAAGGGTTTATTTGTTAGTGGCATTGCGATGGCGGCCTCAAACTTAGCCTTTTCATGGATTGCTTTAGTTGGCCCAGATTTAAGACTGTATGCCTTTGCTATTGTTATTGATGGGTTTACGCAAGCATGGTCGCTGGTCGCTATGGTGGCCTTTATATCGATGTTATGCGATAGAGCATTTAGTGCAACACACTATGCATTACTGGCGTCATTAGGGAATTTAGGACGAACGTTACTTTCGAGCTACAGTGGTGTAGTAATTGATGATTGGTTAATGGGAAATTGGTCGCTGTTCTTTGTTTTAACAGCCTTGATGGTTATACCTTCGCTGATATTTTTATACCTGATTAGGCATAAATTATATGAGCTTGAGAAAAATTATCATAAAAATATTTAATGCATCCCTGCATTAACGTATTGCTTAGCACTATCAAGTGCCCCTTAAAGTGTACTAAGCAATGTTTGAGTTAATCTACTTTTAGCAAGCTAAGTGCTTCATGTGGATCAACTTCTAGAGCTGTACAATAACGAACAAACTCAATCACATCTAAACGGCGTTCTTGATTTTCAATCTTGCCGATAAACGAATGAGGCGTTCCCAGCACTTGTGCTAGGCTTCGCATTGTATGACCCTTTTCGTGGCGCTTACTTTTAAGCCACTTTGTTAGCTTTGCATTTTCTTCAGAAGAAACTGTTTTGCCCATCATTTTACATCTCCTACTAGATGATTTGACGTACCTATTAAAGCAGTAGTCTCTATCAATAGCTGTAGGCAAGTAAGCAGTCATACCATATTTTCAATAGCAAGCTATTGCTTAACAAAGCATGTGTTGCTACTCACTCCACCAATATAGCTAAAAAACTACGCTAATAATGTGGTAAAGATTTGTTTTTATTGAGAATGAAATTTTGCCCGTCTCATTCTTGGATACATTATATACTATTAACACTTTGGTTAAATAACTAATTACATACTCGGTACAAATATGAACACGAGTGAATATTTATAAACGCTGAATATTGACCTAAGTACTCAAAAAGTATTAATAAATTAATTTCTAGTTATAAAATATTTAAATGAATTTTTATAACAATTTTGTTCCAATTTATCGTCACATGTTTATGATTAAGCAATAATTAGCACCAAAAAGGCCGAATAATGTTCAGACTTCTTTTTTTATTACCGATTGTGTTGTGCTTGGGTTGGTACTTTTTTTTGCGCCACAACGGCGTACCAATTAAACAAGGCAAAAAAGGCTTCATATACATTTTAGCGTTTTCTGCTTTTGTACTTGGCTTTTTTGTATTGATAATGCAAATAACCGAATACGCCCCAACCGATTTGTAGGCATTAAAAAAGCCGCAAAAGCGGCTTCATTCTATTTAGCGTTTGGCTGTTAAACGCTAAAGCTTGCACCACAACCACAGGTTGTTGTTGCATTAGGATTAGATACAAAAAAGCGTGCGCCTTCTAATCCTTCAGTGTAATCAACTTCACCGTCAACCAAATATTGAATGCTCATTGGATCGATAACGAGTGTTACACCATTTTTTACAATTTCTAAATCGCCAGGATTCGCTTTTTCATCAAAAGTAAAACCATATTGAAAACCAGAACAACCACCACCTGTTACATAAACACGCAGTTTTAAATCTGGATTTTCTTCTTCGTCGATTAACTGTTTAACGCGAACAGCAGCTGCATCGCTGAACTTAATTGGTAATTCTTCAGACATTTTAAAACCCTCAATATCGCAATGGCGTGATTATCTAATACCCGAGTGTTTTAATCAAGTATAGTAAAACAACTCTTTACTCTAAGTTATACCTATAAATTAGAGTAAAGTGGCTAAACATTAGCTCACTAAAATAATACTTAAGCAAACTAAAAGCGACCCTTGTAAACTATAAATTCATTAAAAATTTTAGTTATAAAAAATAGGTCTTAATCTTTACTGCAAATTGTTAATATAAGTTACGAAAAATTCAAAATCACAAGGACTTAACTAAACTCTTTTGCTAAAATGCTGCTGAAAAATGCGGCGAGGAAATAATGCATGTGGCTTGAGCAACTCAGGCGTCGACTGGCAAAACCTAAAACATCTGTACAATTATGCTTATTAGGCGTAGTTGCCGGATTAATTGCTGCATTTTTTATTATTTTATTTCGCTTAACTATTTTGTTTTTTCAAAGCTTATTTTTGGAAACACCTGACGACTTTACTACCCTACCCACTCTTGAACGCGTTTTAATGCCATTAATAGCCGCATTTTTAATTGCGTGCTTTGCTGCATTTACTGGCTTTAAACATTACCGTTTAGGCATTCCTTTTGTTATTCATCGTATTAAACGCCATTACGGGCAAATGCCTTTATACAATACGGTTAATCAATTTGTTGGTGGCGCACTTGCACTCATTAGCGGTTTTTCGGTTGGCCGAGAAGGGCCTTCCGTACATATGGGCGCAACAGGTGCGAGTATTTTAGCGGATAAACTACATTTACCGCATAACGCCATGCGTACTTTAAGTGGTTGCGGCGTTGCAGCAGGTATAGCCGCTTCGTTTAATACCCCACTTGCAGCCGTTATTTTTGTAATGGAAGTGGTACTTCGAGAATACAAAGTACACATATTTGTGCCAATCATGCTTGCTGCTGTTACTGGTGCACTCGCTACGCAGTTTGTTTTTGGTGAAGGCTCTGAACTTGCACTCATTACAATAGCGCCATTAAGTGGTTGGCATTACCCTTATTTAATATTATGCGGTATGGCGCTGGGCGCTATAGCATTTAGCTTTAATCAAAACTTAATGCTAATTATTAAAACATTTAAACCTTTAAGTATGTTTCCTCGTTTACTAATCGCAGGCTGTATTGCCAGCTTGATAGCTTACGCGGTGCCTCATGCTATGGGTTCTGGTATGAGTGCGATTACTATCGCGGTTGAATCGCCTGATAACGTAAAGCTGCTTACTACCATTTTAATAGCTAAACTACTTGCCACATTGTTTGCTATTGGTTTGGGTATTCCGGGCGGTTTAATTGGTCCGGTAATTGGACTTGGCGTATTAATTGGTACATTAATGGCCTTTTTTGCTCAATATATTAGCCCGGGTACTGATATTGCGGGTACGTATGGGGTTTTAGGTATGGCTGGATTATTAGCGGCTACACTGCATGCACCACTTGCTGCATTAACAACAGTAATGGAGCTTACATCATCACCTGAAATAATCGTTCCTGCGATGATAGTTATAACCACTGCATATGTAACTGCATTACAATTTTTTGGAAATCGCTCCATATTTTTGCAGCAATTAGATTTTCAGGGATTGCCGTACCATGTATCTCCCGCTACCGAAGCATTACAAAAAGTGGGAATAATGGATGATATGGATGAAGACTTTAAATTGCTTTACTCAGACGATAAAGAGCAAATAAAAAATACGCTTGATGCCATGGATAGCCAAACACCCTTGATTGTTTTTGACGAAGAAAATGGCTATCGCCTCGCTGAATACGATTTAACGCTAATGTCTGATGAAGCAATAAATATAAATTACATTAGCTTGCAGGGCATCAGCAGCCAAGCCACCCTAGCCGATGCATTCGATATACTAAAAGATAAAAGAAGTGGCGCGCTTTACGTTTATAACCTTTTAGATAATCAACAAATTATGGGGCTATTACGCTGGGATCAAATTCATCATATTTTAACCATTCGTAACAGCTTACTTTAAGCAATAAGGACTATTATGAGCGCATTATTGATTTATAAAACACTCCACATATTTTTTATGATTGCGTGGTTTGCCGGTATTTTTTACTTGCCTCGATTATTTGTATATCACGCAATGAGCGAAGAAAGATCATGTAACTCTATGCTTAAAGTTATGGAGCGCAGGCTACTTTATTTCGTAACCCCATTTGCTGTTTTAACGGCTGTATTTGGTGTGTTAACCATTGTTGAATATGGTCGTGATTGGTTTAAATACAGTATGTGGCTACATTACAAACTTGTACTGGTAATTATTTTATACCTATACCACGGCTACTGTTTTAAGTTATTAAGTGACTTTAAACATGACCGAAACACTAAAACAGACCGCTTTTACCGTATTTTTAATGAGCTCCCTGTTATTGCGCTGCTCATCATAGTGGCACTTGCGGTAATAAAACCTAATTTATAAGCGTTTCGGTGCATGTTAAACTGCGCTGCAATTTACAATACTTGCTATAACACGCGCGATTGCGTGCTCCATTTATGGATTATCGCGCCCATTTGATTGATTAGGAATTACCCCATGTTAAGTTTCCAAGGCGAACATATACTGTCTGTAAATCAGCTAGACAGAGACTGCATTGAACGTATTTTTGCAGTAGCTAAAAAAATGGAGCCTTATGCTAAAAAACAAAAGCAAACAACGGTGCTTAAAGGCGCTATTTTAGCAAATTTGTTTTTTGAACCAAGTACTCGCACGCGAGTTAGCTTTGGTACAGCCTTTAACTTACTAGGCGGTGGTGTACGTGAAACTACAGGTATGCAAAGCTCAGCGCTTGCAAAAGGTGAGTCACTTTACGATACCGCGCGCGTTATTTCAGCTTACGCCGATGCTGTTGCTATGCGTCACCCTGACGCAGGCTCAGTAAGTGAATTTGCTGATGGCTGTACTGTGCCGGTTATTAATGGCGGCGACGGTCCAAATGAGCACCCGACTCAAGCATTGCTTGACTTATTAACCATTGAGCGTGAATTACACCGTTTTGATCAAAATATTGATGGGATGCATATAGCGCTTGTGGGTGATTTAAAATATGGTCGCACAGTGCATTCTCTATCAAAGCTATTGTGCCATTATAAAAACGTAAAGTTTTCGATGGTCGCGCCTGATGGCCTACAAATGCCAACGAGCATTTTAGATGCCGTAGAAAATGCAGGACACAAAATTGAGCTAGTAAACAAGATGGAAGGTAATTTAGCAGCCGATATTGTCTACCAAACACGTATTCAAGAAGAGCGTTTTCCTTCACAAGAAGAAGCAAATAAATACCGTGGCGGTTTTAGAATTAGCCAATCTATTTACAGCGCTCATTGCAAACCTAACTCTGTATTAATGCATCCGTTACCACGCGATAGTCGCTTAGAAGCCAACGAGCTTGATAACGACTTAAACAGTAACGATAATTTAGCAATATTCCGCCAGGTACAAAATGGCGTATTAATTCGTATGGCACTGTTTGCTTTAACACTCGGCGTAGAAAATAAAGTCGATAAGTATGAAGTGGACGTACCTTGGTTTAGCCGCAAACGCGACAGCTAAACCCTCTTTAAGTGACAATTTATAGGATTTTTCATGACAATTAGCCAAGACTTATTTGAACGCGCTCAAGCCTCTATTCCAGGTGGCGTAAACTCGCCTGTTCGTGCTTTTAATGGTGTAGGCGGTACGCCGCTATTTATTACAAAAGCAGAAGGCGCGTTTACATTTGATGCCGACGGTAACCGTTATATTGATTATGTTGGCTCTTGGGGGCCTATGATCATGGGCCATAACCACCCTGCAATTAAACAAGCCGTGCACGAAGCCGTAGAAAATGGCCTTAGCTATGGCGCGCCAACTGAAGCCGAAATATTAATGGCTGAAAAAGTAAAAGAGCTGGTACCATCAATCGAAAAAGTACGCATGGTTAGCTCAGGCACTGAAGCAACGATGAGTGCAATTCGTTTAGCACGTGGCTTTACCGGCCGCGATAAAATATTAAAATTTGAAGGTTGTTACCACGGCCATGCTGACTCGTTATTAGTTAAGGCAGGCTCTGGTGCACTAACAATGGGCGTACCTAATTCTCCTGGTATTCCTGAGGACTTTGCTAAGCATACACTTACTGTATCGTTTAATAACCTAGATGAAGTAAAAGCTATTTTTGCAAAATACGCTGACGAAATTGCCTGTATTATTGTAGAGCCAGTAGCCGGTAACATGAACTGCATTCCACCAGTGCCAGGCTTTTTAGAAGGTTTGCGTGATGTGTGTGACGAATATAAATCAGTACTTATTTTTGATGAAGTAATGACGGGTTTTCGTGTTGCACTTGGCGGCGCTCAAGCTTATTACAACATTAAACCAGACCTTACGTGTTTAGGTAAAGTCATTGGCGGCGGCATGCCCGTTGGCGCGTTTGGTGGTAAAACCGAAATAATGGATTACATTGCGCCTGTGGGCCCTGTTTACCAAGCGGGTACTCTTTCTGGTAACCCTATTGCGATGGCTGCAGGTTTAAAATCACTTGAGCTATTATGTGAGCCAGGTCTACACGATAAGTTAGAAGCAACGTCTAAAGCAATTTGTGAAGGCTTTGAAGCTGGCGCTAAAAAAGCAGGCATTGCATTAACAACTAATTATGCTGGCGGCATGTATGGATTCTTTTTTACTGATGCTGAAAAAGTAACGACATACAAACAAGCTACTGAATGCGACCTAGAGCGCTTCAAACGTTTTTTCCACCTTATGCTTGAAGAAGGTGTGTACCTTGCTCCATCAGCATTTGAAGCTGGTTTTGTATGTGCTGCGCATACTGAGCAAGAAGTAAAAGAAACAATAGCGGCAGCAGAACGCTCGTTTGCTAAACTTTAAGTTAAAATTACTTTTTATATTTTATAAGCGCTTGTTTTTACAGTGTGTAATTAAGACTAAAGATTGAAAAAAGCCCGAAAGGGCTTTTTTTATTTGTAAAGTACTATAAATGAATGATAATTAAGCATAACAAGGTCTATTCACCTTTACCCTAATTACAAAAATACAAGAGAGCCTTATGTCAGGATTACGCCAATTTTCTTTTCCCGCTATCCAGCTAATGGCAAATTTAAAATACAAAACTAAAATCAGCTTAATGTTTGGAATTTTACTCGTTCCTCTTGCACTTAGTTTGTTTTTTTTAGTCTCATTATTAAGTGAAAGTATCGCTGTTTCAAAAATGCAGCAACAAGGTTTAAAAGGCTACAGGTCAATACTCTCAAATCAAATGCAGGGGGAAGCAAATAAAAATATAAAAATAGCTCGCTTACTCGGTTTTGATATAAAAGACGATCAAGCAAATGATGTACTTGAACTTGTTTCTATTCAGTCTAACTTAGCATTAGATAGCCAGTTAGCTAGTGCTTATGTAAACCGCTCTTTAGTCACGCCAATTCCTGCACTTATAATGCAAATAAACTCGACAGCGCAAAGCGCAAACACTGTTTTGGCAAGTAATCGTTTTACGCCAGATACGTTTATAGCACTTTCAAATTTTAGTAAGTCACTTCCTTTATACGAAAAACAACTCGATAAAATACTCAATGTAGCCACCAATGCAGATAAATCAGTAAATAAAGCGCTCATGCCCTCGTTAGATAATTTACACAGTGCTGTTGGTGCATTTAAAAAAGCGATAGATGAAAAACTACTTGAGCCAGACGATATTTTATTAACTCAATCAGAATTTACTAAACTAACAAACAATGTTCACAGCAGTATTAATCAACTTGTTAGTAAGAGTATTCCAACGCTTGAGAGCCTTATTGAAGCAAAACTGCAAACTCAACAGTGGACTCGAAATCTTGTTTTAGCTGCTTCATTAATTAGTTTGTTATTTGCATTTTATTTGATGATTGGTTTTTATTTTGCAGTTGTTGATACCATTAATCGCTTTGCTGATGCAGCGAATAGAGCCGCGAATGGCGACTTAAATGCAACTATCGATTCGAGCACTAATGATGAAATGGGAATTATTGCATCGCGCTACAACGCATTACTTAATGCATTTTCACATTTATTAATTGATGTTAAAGCAAGTACAGAAGAGCTATGCGGCGCAACTAAATCGCTATCACATGCGAGTAGCCAAACAAGCAATGATGTTTCAAAACAGCAAATCCGAGTAAATGCCATTTATAATGCACTCAGCGAAATGGCTCAAAACGCACTTGCAGTTGAAGAGTCAGCGCATCAAGCAACGCTTACCGCGCAAGATGCTGCTGCGCATGTAAAACAAGGTTCAGACAATACAATGGAGCTTGCTAAATATATGCAAGATCTACAAATTGAATTTGCAGAGAGCCAACAAGCGCTCGATAAGCTAGCACAAGATAGCCAAGAAATTAGCAAAGTAAGTAAAGGTATTAGTGAGATAGCCGATCAAACAAACTTGCTTGCACTAAATGCCGCTATTGAAGCTGCACGAGCTGGCGAGCATGGTCGAGGCTTTGCCGTTGTAGCTGATGAAGTAAGAACTCTTGCTCAGCGTACACAAACACAAACACAAGAAATTCACCAAATTATTAGCTCCTTACAACAAGCATCTGACGACACTCAGCAAAAAATGCGTTCAAGTGTTGAAAAAATGGAGCAATCGGTAAAAGCAGCCAATCAAACCAATGAAGTATTGCAAAGCGCAGAGCAAAGTATGGGCGACATTAAACATCAAGGTGAAGTTATTGCAGAGCGTGTTAAACAGCAGTCAAATGCGACAACACAAGCATTGAATGATTCGCAAGAGGTGAGTAATTTAGCAGATCAAACGCTAACATCAGCTCAATCAACGCTGCAAGATGCACAGCAGCTAAGTCGCTTATCTAATGATTTAACCAAATCAATGCAGTTTTTTAAATCTTAAGCGTTAACTACAACTCACAAAAAAGCCGCTAAATAAGCGGCTTCGTTGTTTAAAGTAGTCTTAGATTAACGAATACATTGTGGTCTTGGCTCAAACTCACTCGCTCTAAGTGGTAGCTGAATCACCTTGCCACATCCTGGTGGTGCCTGCTTACCCGTTTTCTCATTTACAAATGCCCAGCGTATTGATGGCGGACGCGTATCGGCTATTGCTTGTGGATTAAGTGGCTTTAAGTAGCGAATATATGCTTCTAATGCACCTACGCTGCCCGTTAAACCCGTGCTTTTGTTGTCGTCTCGACCAAGCCACGCAACAGTCACTGTATTTTGATCAAAGCCTGCAAACCAACTATCACGTAAATCGTTACTAGTCCCTGTTTTACCTGCTAGTTGGATTGATGGGAAGTGTAAATTTAAGCGTTTAGCAGTGCCGTCTTTCGTTACGCGTTTCATCGCGTATTTAGTCATATACATTGCAGATTTATCAAAACGAGGCTCTGCATTTACTTTATGCTTATAAAGTACTTTACCAACCGAGTCAGTTAATGCCGAAATTGCAGTAAGCTTTTTATATTCGCCATCTGCAGCAATTGTCGTATAAAGCTGAGCAACTTCAAAACTCGACATTTCAACAGCCCCTAAAAGCAACGATGGGTATTCGTTTATCGCCCCTTTAGCGCCTAATCCTTTTAGTGTATTCGCGACTTTATCAACACCTACATCGAGGCCTAAATTAACCGCTGGAATATTAATACTGTTACTAAATGCTTTATAAAGAGGTATTGCACCACGGTATTGATGATCAAAATTTTCTGGTTGCCACACTTTTCCCTGCTCATTTGTAACCTGTACTGGCGAGTCATCAAGCAAAGTAGCTAAATTATAATGTGGTAATTGCAATGCGGTTAAATACACAGCAGGTTTTACCAGCGAGCCAATATTACGTTTTGTATCTAAAACACGGTTAAACCCTGAATAACGAACATCGCGCCCTGCAACAAGTGCAGATACACCGCCCTTTTCTACATTAACAGAGATCATGGCTGCTTCTAGTTTTTCGGTTCTAGGACGATTCTCCAGGTACGGTAAGCTCTTTTCAATAGACTCTTCCATTGCTGTTTGCTTTTGTAAGTCAAAATAAGTAAATACTCTTACGCCTGCATCAAGTGTTTGCTGATCTGGCAATAATTCATTTAGTTCTCTGTTTACTAACTCTAAATAACCTGGATATGATTTTTGTAAACTCGCTTTCATTGGCGCAATATCAATTGGGCGATTAAGCGATGCACGGTACTCTTTTGTGCTAAGTAGCTTGTTTTCAACCATAAGGCGAAGCACTAAGTCTCGGCGCTCCATTGTGCGCTCTTTATAGCGACGTGGGTTGTAATAAGATGGACCTTTAACCATTGCCACCAGCAAAGCAATTTGATCGTACTCAAGCTCATCTACCGGCTTTGAAAAGTAAAAGTCAGCAGCAAGCCCCATACCGTGCACACCTTGGTTGTATGACTGCCCTAGGTATACTTCATTTAAGTAAGCTTCTAATATCTGATCTTTTGAATAACGATAATCTAAAATAAGGGCAATAAATGCCTCATTTATTTTTCGTACTAAAGAGCGCTCACGCGTTAGGTAAATATTTTTAGCTAATTGCTGAGTAAGCGTACTACCACCTTGAACGGTGCGCCCTGCTTTAATATTAGAATAAAGCGCGCGTAAAATAGAAAACACTGATACACCATGATGTTCGTAAAAATCACGGTCTTCAACCACCAATAGCGTATCTTTTAGCATTGCTGGAAACTTATCTAGTGGTACAAATTCTCTATCTTGTTTAGAGTCATTACCAATACGCGCTATTTGCACAGGCTCTAGACGAGCAGAATTTAAACGCCTACCAAACTTATCTTTAATGGTCGCAACTTTTTGCCCTGCAAAGCGAAGTTCAATAATATGTGATTCTTCAAGGCCATCATAAAATTCAAAATCACGACGATAAATCTTGATGCTATCTGCTGTTTTAACAAACTGTCCTGTGCGGCTTAATCTATTAACCGATGAATAATTTAAACGCTCTAGCTCAAACACTACTTCCTGGCTTGATAAAAATTGCCCCGGATAAAACTCCATAGAACGAGCATACACTTGCGCTGGAAGTTGCCATTTATTACCTTCAAATATACGCGTTGTTTTTGAATCTAAATAAATGAAATACATTGCCATTGCAATAAAAACAGCCAAGCTTAGTTTCCAAAACACTGACCATGTTTTTCTCATAAAAGAGCGTTTAACAGTGGTTTGCACTGTTTTTTTACTGCCCTTTGAGGTGCTTTTTTTTGTCTTGCTTGACGATTTACTTGCACGTTTAACTGCAGGTTTACTGGTAGGTGTTTTTTTATTGTCGGCCATTTAAGTGTAATTTATTCCAAGGGTTATTCACGAGTGTGAGCTTAGCATATTGGGTATATCGTAACATCCGAAAAGTTAACCCCCCCTGAAACAAAAAAAGCCCTACCGAAGTAGGGCTTTGTGTAAACACACTATTATTTAAATAAACTATTAGCTATTTCGAACAGAAACAAACTCTGGGTAGGCTTCAATACCACAATCGTGTTGATCCATACCGTTTAGTTCTTCTTCTTCGGTTACTCGTATACCCATTGTTTTGTTAAGCACAGTCCAAACAATAAATGATGCTACAAATACAAAGGCAAGAATACATACTAGACCCGTTAACTGATTAACAAAGCTTGCGTCACCATTGGTTAGCGGTACTAACATAATACCTAATGCGCCACACGTACCATGAACAGAGATAGCACCCACTGGATCGTCAATCTTAACTTTATCAAGTGCTATGATACTAAATATAACAAGTGCACCACCAAGTAGACCAAGTAGACATGCCATTAATGGTGATGGAGATAGAGGGTCTGCTGTTATAACAACTAAGCCAGCTAATGCACCATTTAAAACCATGGTTAAATCTGATTTACCCCAAAGTACTTTACATACAAACAGTGCTGCAATAGCACCCATTGCAGCTGCTGCATTGGTGTTAAGTAATATTTGGCCTACTGCAGTTGCGTTTTCTTTATCCGAAAGTAGTAATTGAGAACCACCGTTAAAGCCAAACCAACCCATCCATAAAATAAATGTACCTAGTGTAGCAAGTGGTAAGTTTGAACCTGGAATTGGGTATATTTCACCGTTCTTACCATATTTACCTTTACGAGCACCTAAGATTAATACACCAGCTAGTGCAGCCGCTGCACCTGCGCCATGCACAATTGCAGAACCTGCAAAATCAACAAAGCCCATTTCAGATAAGAAACCACCACCCCATGTCCAGTAACCTTCAATAGGGTAAATAAAACCAGTTAGTACTACAGCAAAACCTAGGAAAGCCCACAGTTTCATACGCTCAGCAACAGCACCCGATACAATCGACATAGCGGTTGCAACAAATACTACTTGGAAGAAAAAGTCAGATTCTAAAGAATGGTCAGCATCGGCAGCTTGTGTACCAATTAAAGCGCCTATTGAAGGAATAAAACCACCTTCGGCATTGTCTACATACATAATGTTGTAGCCAACTAATAAAAACATCGTACATGCAATTGAATATAGCGCGACATTTTTAGTTAAAATTTCAGCTGTGTTTTTAGAGCGAACTAAGCCCGCCTCTAACATGGCAAAACCTGCTGCCATCCACATTACTAATATACCTGATATTAAAAAATAGAAGGTATCGAGTGAAAACTTTAGTTCTATTATTGTATTTTCCATGAGACCCCCTTAAATTGCTTCTTCGTCTAGTTCGCCAGTACGGATACGAACAATTTGATCCAAGTCGTACACGAAAATTTTACCGTCACCAATTTTACCTGTTGATGCAATTTTAGTGATTGCTTCAACAACGCGTTGACAATTTTCAGTACGAGTTGCAATTTCAAGTTTGATCTTAGGAATAAAATCTACTTGGTATTCTGCACCACGATATAACTCAGTATGACCTCGTTGACGTCCAAAACCTTTAACATCAACTACTGTCATCCCCTCAATTCCTAAATCAGCGAGTGCTTCACGCACGTCGTCTAATTTAAATGGTTTTATGATTGCACTAATCATTTTCATAGCGGCCCCCTCGGACTCTTTATTGTTATCCTATTGGGTTAAACAATCCAACCTTTGTGCCACTATTTTATATCAATTAAAAACAGCCACTTAGTAAAAAATACAAACTCAAGATCAAAAAAAACGCACCAATTAGGTGCGTTAATTTAACAAGTCAGCTACATTGGTGCGTGCTATATCTCTATATATTTATCACGTACCTAGTTTTGTTTAAGAAGGGTTATACCACGCAGTTTCTGCCTTGGTTTTTAGCTTCGTATAATGCTTTGTCAGCAACACGCATAGCCTGCGTTAGACTAGTGTCTTGAAAGTCAGCCAAGCCTATACTGGTGGTAATTTTAATTGATTTATCGCTAATAGAAAAATCGTAACTAGCCATCTTTTTCCTAAATGCTTCAAAGTATTCACGACCGCGTTCTAGCTCTATTTCAGGTAATATTATGGCAAACTCTTCCCCGCCAACCCGTGCAACCGTAAACTTTGAAAACGTAGATCGTATTAATGAACCAACCTGCTTTAAAGCCTGATCGCCGCCTTCATGGCCTAATGTATCGTTAATGTTTTTGAAAAAATCGATATCAAGCAATGCCAAAGTATTTTTCTGGTTTTTACTTTTAAGGAGCTTTTCTGCATATTGATAAAAGTAGCGTCGGTTATGAAGCCCTGTTAAGTGATCCCTATGTGCGCTTTCTTTAATATCTGAAATTAACGACAGTTGCTCCATTGTTTGAAGTACTCGACAATGAAACTCTTCATTCATAAATGGCTTTGTTAAAAAGTCATTGGCGCCATATTTAATAAATCGTGCTGATAGGCCATGCTTTCCCGCGCCCGACAAGCCAATAATTGCTAAGTCGTCTCGTCCTCTAAAATTACGTACCGCTTTGACTAGTTCAAAGCCATCCATAGAGGGCATAGCATAATCGGTCATAAGTAGCTTTATATCAGGGTTAGCTTTTAATATTTCGAGTGCTTGTTGTCCATCATGGGCATCTGTTACATCAAACAATTGCTTTTCTAGCATTTGCTTCATTAACGAGCGGCTAAGTAATGAGTCATCTGCTATTAGTGCTTTACAGCCTTGATTTCTGAGTAATTGCGCAACGAGCTTAACGGCATAATGGTAAGAATCGCGATTATCTTTAATAACATAATCAACTACGCCCAATTCAAGCATTTGTTGGCGCTTGTACTCATCTATTTTTGAGGTTAAAACAACCGTAGGAATTTTTTTAGATAAAGTATATTTTGCAACTTCACCGTGCGGAGCATCTGGCAAAGTTAAATCAACTAACGCAAGCGTATAATCGTGCTTTTCTACGAACGTAGCGCATTCTGCTAAAGACCAAGCAAAATCAATTGCTACATCAAGGTATTGTGCAGTTAAGTGGCGAAGCACCTGCTGCACTACTTTACTGTCTTCAACCACTAATACTCTTTGCATAAAGCTTCTCTTTACCTTTAATTAATTTTGTAACAAAACGACAAATACAACGCTATTACTGCAATAGCATTAGTCATAAACATCCGGTGTAGAGTGCACTTATGTGCTTGAAAGCGTAATCCATTAGATTTTTTTGGTGATAGCCTGTATATAAAATCAATACAAGTAGGCCCGCAATATACCTGAATTCTGTGATTAACTAAATAAAGAAACCAAATCCCAAATAACTATAAAAGTGGTTAGCGTGCGTCTCTAAGCGCATTAATACCTTACTTAACTAGTATTATCGGCCACTAGTCTCAATACTTTTGTTATTTAACTCATTAATGTCTTTAATGGTGTATCAACAATAATAAGGACACCTAATGAAGCTTAGTCGTATTATCAGTTTACCGATAACTGTTATTGCATTAATAATCAGTACAAGCACGCTTGCCGATAACCAACGTCGTATTGATGTAGACAGCAAAGTTGTTACTCAACATAAAGCTAAAATCAACGGTCAACGCTTTAATTACACCGTTGCCACAGGCACACAACCTGTATGGGATGATAAAGGCGACGCGGTTGCGACATTGCAATACACCTACTATACACGCGACAAAGTTGACGACAGGACAACTCGCCCATTACTTATTTCATTTAATGGCGGGCCAGGTTCGGCTTCTGTATGGATGCACCTTGCTTATACTGGCCCTCGCGTATTAAAAATTGATGACGAAGGCTATCCAATTCAACCTTATGGCGTAAAAGACAACCCATATTCTGTACTTGATATTGCCGATATTGTTTACGTAAACCCTGTAAATACAGGCTACTCTCGCGTACTTGAAAACGAAAAAGGCGAACTTCCTTCTAAAGCAAAACAAAAAGAGATATTTTTTGGTGTTAATGCCGATATTAAATACCTTGCTGAGTGGTTAAATACTTTTGTAAATAGAGCTGAGCGCTGGCGATCGCCTAAATTTTTAATTGGTGAAAGCTACGGTACAACACGTGTATCAGGTCTTGCTCATGAGCTTCAAAATAGTCAATGGATGTACATAAACGGTGTTGTTCTCGTATCACCTACTGATATTGGTATTAAGCGCGACGGCCCGATTAAAGCCGCTAACCGCCTACCTTACTTTGCAGCGACTGCTTGGTATCACAAAGCACTTAACGCCGATTTACAAGCTAAAGATCTTGATGAGTTATTACCTGAAGTTGAAGAGTTTACTGTAAATGAGTTAATCCCTGCGCTTACTAAAGGTGGCTTTATTAATGCTGATGAAAAGCGACGCATAATTACAAAAATGGCGCACTACGCTGGCTTATCAGAAAAATTTGTTGAACAAAATAACTTAGATATTCCAACTCAGTTTTTCTGGAAAGAGCTACTACGTGAACGTGGTCAAACTATAGGTCGCTTAGATTCTCGTTATTTAGGAATGGATAAACGCGACGCAGGTGAGTCCCCAGACTACTGGGCTGAACTTACCTCTTGGTTACACTCTTTCACTCCTGCAATTAATCACTACTTACGTGAAGAGTTAAACTATAAAACTGATGTAAAATATAACTTATTTGGTAATGTCCATCCATGGGATAGAACCGGTAATAATACAGGCGAAAATCTACGTTTAGCAATGGCGCAAAACCCTTACTTAAACGTGATGATCCAATCAGGATACTTTGATGGCGCAACCAATTACTTTGACGCTAAATATACGTTATGGCAATTAGACCCAAGCGGTAAAATGAAAGACCGTTTGAGCTTTAAAGGCTACAGAAGCGGACACATGATGTACCTTCGCCACGCTGATTTAGAAAGCTCTAATAACGATTTACGTGACTTTATACAGCACGCTTTACCCAAAAAAGGGCAAGCGGCTAAATACTAATATACCTAAAACAAAAAATGGCTCTTTAAGAGCCATTTTTTATGTGCGTTTTTCATATCGTAAACAATAGCTTTTAAGTTGTGTGACTACATCGTTA
This sequence comes from Pseudoalteromonas sp. 78C3, assembly GCF_002836695.1. Classification (NCBI taxonomy): domain Bacteria; kingdom Pseudomonadati; phylum Pseudomonadota; class Gammaproteobacteria; order Alteromonadales; family Pseudoalteromonadaceae; genus Pseudoalteromonas; species Pseudoalteromonas sp. 78C3. The sequence continues at coordinate 90,179 of NZ_PJAV01000169.1, read as the reverse complement.
AAGCGCTCTTCCAGCTGCTGTATATATTCATTTTTGACTGTTTCGTTTTCTGCCTGTGTTTCTATCTGCTGGCATATATTTGCCAACTCAATAGCCCCCACAGACTTTGAAGACGACTTTAATGCATGAGCCTGAAAAGCTAAATCAACATAGTTTTTACTCTTAGCATACGCGTTAGCTAATTTAATTTGCTCCCCTGCTGTTTGTAAAAACGCATTAAATACCATGCAATGTACGCTAGGATCATCACCAAGCATTGCTTTTAGTAGCGTAATATCTAATTGATCAAAACTATCTGAAGCTATATTTTCACCATCTGATTTTTCTGAACGTGTATTGACCATAGTTTGAGAATGCTCCATCAATAACGACTTTAATTTAACAAGCTCAATGGGCTTTGTTAAAAAGCCATTCATTCCACAAGCATAACAATTATCTATGTTGTTTTTGGTAATGTTGGCCGTAATTGCAATTATAATCAGTTCATCAAAATGAGTGTTTTCGCCTATTTTTTTGGCTAACCCTAACCCATCGAGTAAGGGCATTTGAATGTCGGTTAGTAAAAAATCAAAGCGTTTATTTTGTATGGCCTCCCAAGCTTGCTCACCGTTACTTACAAAAGTAGAGCACACTCCAAGCATAGTTAATTGCTGTTTTAACACTTGCTGATTTGTAACTTGATCTTCTGCCACTAAAACCTCAAGCGTAGGAAGCGTTACCGCATTTAAGCTTTGCTGTGTTATTTGAGGGGCTTGCACTTGTGCTGGCAAGTCAGTTTGATCAAAACTGTTAAAGTTTAGCGTAAAACAAGAACCTTTGTGCTGCTCGCTTTGTGCGCTCAAAGACCCTTGCATACGCTCTACCAGCTGCTTAGTTATCACTAAACCAATACCGGTTCCATTTACTTTACTGGTTTCAGCGCCTAAGCGGTCAAAAGGTTTAAATAGGCGAGAAATGTCATCTGGAGAAAATCCACATCCGGTATCTATTACATCTATTTCGCATTGTTTATTACTTAACACCCGACAATTAATATTAATGCTGCCATTTGGTTTGTTGTATTTAATCGCATTTGAAAGCAAGTTAAGCATCACTTGTTTAAAGCGGCGCTGATCAATATAAATACTCAATCCTTCTAAGGACTCAAAACCGTGAGTTTGCAGTGTTATTGATTGCCCTTTAATAAGCTCAGTGACAAGCTCTACTGACTCTTCTAATATGCTTTTAATAGGCACATAAGAAAAACTAAACTGCATATTACCCGACTCAATAGCCGTTAAATCAAGCACATCGTCTATAAGTAATAGTAAATGCTCTCCAGCTTGATAAATGCTTTTCGCGTTTTCTTTTTGTACTTTATTAGCATTCTCATCATATCCATACAGCTGGGCTAAGCCTAAAATTGCATTTAATGGAGTTCTTAATTCGTGGCTCATACTGGCCATAAAATCTGACTTTGCTTTACTTGCAGACTCAGCTTGAATTCGTAATGCATTTAATTTTTGATGGTTATTCGCAACCTCATCAACCATATTATTAAATGCATTTATTACACTGCCCACTTCATTTTGTTGTTGTTTGTCTATATGGCAATCAAAGTCGCCTTTGGCTAAACGTGAAAACCCAAGTTTTAGCGTCCTCAAAGGCGATGTAACCCTGTAATCCACCAGCCAAGCTAAACCTATAAAAACGATAACTAAAATAATAAATTGTATATATATTAAGGTGTAATGAAGTTTTGAAGATTCGTTAATTTCATTCGTAAAATTAACAACCAAGCTAATATTAGCCAGCGGTTTGTCTAAAAACTCCACCTGTTGAGATAACAGCATGTCGCCGTTTTCATTTGCTCCAACCCAATTCTCAAGCGGATACAATTGGTTTTTTGAATCAACATCAACAATTTTAATACTTTTCCAATTAGGGCGAGTTTGAAGTTGACTGTCTATTTCTTCATATAGCTCTGCATATTGCCTAGTTAACAACGGAGTCGTTATAGAAGTCGACAACTGCGCTAAAGAACGCTGAGCAGCCTTTGAAAGGCCATCGTTTACCCAACGCGCTTGCTCAGGTAAGGCGTAAAACATAAAAAGACAGGCCATAAGCAAGCCACAAAGCAATACCACAATAAAGCTTTGCGCCCTTAGGCTACGAAACCCTCTAATTTTCAACATAAAAAGAGCGTAAGCCCCACTGAGTTAACTGCTGATACTCAGCTAAAGTTGCAATATTAGGTTTAATAATTGGGATACCTGCAAGCAAATGTTTATGCTCTGGGCTTTGCCCTATATCTAAAATAGCTTGTTGCACTTTTAACTGTATTGCAGCATCAACCCTTGGGTGGGCGACAATTGGGTGGCGACTAATTTCACGCGTTTTATAAAGAATTTTGAGTTTATTTTGTAAGCTTTCTGGTTGTTGTTTAAATGTGCCCATTACACCACCGCCCGCCATTGTTGAGTGCAGTGCAACATTTAAATATACCGATGGATGAGTTTGGACATATACAGGCTTTATTGTTAGCCCGTATAACAATGCTAAATCAGCTCTCATTAATAATGACGCACCTAATGCGTTAGGTGCAGGGAATGCTATTTCGGCGCCCTCTAGTTGACTTAAATTATCAATATCACTGTCTTTGTTTACGAGCAAAATACCTTGCAGCTTTCGCCCTGCATCTTTTATTAATGGTAAATATCCCTGTTTTTCGTATGCTACAACACTATGCCATGGGTTCATGTATGCAAAGTCGTACTCGCCATTAGCAAAGGCTTTTTCAAATACAGGAATAGACTCAACTGTAATTAGCTTTATTGTTACTCCCGTTTGCTTACTTACTTGCTTTAACAAAGGTTGCCAAATAGTATTTAGCTTTTGCGGCTCGTATTGCGGCACTACACCAAAGGTATATTCTTGAGCTAATAAGAATGAGCTGTGTATCAAACATAATATAGCCACTAAATACTTCATCAATTCTCCAAATAATAGCGTGTCATTATTGCTTAAGCGTAGTTAAAGACTACTCAACACACCATTAAATTATTATATATTCGATATTTAGCATTGACCTGCTTTGATTACAGGTAGTTTTGGAGTGTATTTTTTATCTGTGAGCATATGATGCAAGTTCATAAATGTGGTGTAAGTACTTTTCAATCCGACCTTATTGCTTAGCCAAGTAGGTATTGCCCCATCAGGCAAAGCATATACTTGGTACTCAATATCAAGGCGGCCTTTGTCCTCACTCAGTAGCCAGCGTGCATTTAAAGTAGTAATTCTTATAACGCCATTATTTCTGGGCAGCTTATTAGGGCGAGCATTAATAAGCAATTGGCTTTTATTTGCAGTTAACTGTGAATAACAAGAATAAGTAATGCTATCTCTATCTCTAACAGGCCAAGGAGAATTAAAATAACTGTACACTAAATTTTCTGATGGGCTTATGTGCTTAATAACCTTTACCTGAGATATATTTTCGAGCCATTGGGGTGCGGCATCGGTATCACTAAGTAATTCTAAAAACTCATTGGTGGATACGCCTGTCACGCTCATCTGCGCTTTTACTTCAAAGGTATTATCACTGTGGCTTTGATAATACACACTTACGCCATTTTTGTTTTTATACAAATGCCACATGGGCTCAGCGTAAGTGTTAAAACTAACTAATAAAAAAATAACGAATAAACACTTTTGCAATTGAATTTTATTACAAAAGCGCATCATTTATTTTTGCCAGTAAGGTTCTATGTCAAGTGAAGCAAGGCGACTTTGCTCCATGGCACTGACCAAATATTCAGACTTTTGTTCAAGCCATGACTGGATTTTAGCAAGCTGTTCGTCTTCTTGCCCTGCACATAATTGCTTTAAATACTCAAGCGTACTTAATTCATAAATACCATGAGAAATATCAAGCCAAGGCAATCTAAACTCTAGGCGTTCTTCTTTATCAAATAACGATCCTAAACAGTTACCGCTCAGTAGGCTATTTTCAAGCTGAGTTCGCAGGTTTAAATACGAAGCGACATCGAGTGTTTGCTCCTTTGGAAGCAACTCGTGCAGGTTTTTCCAGTCTTTATTAAAAAGCCTATTGGCAATAGACGACACATTTTGCTCAGCCGCTTGAAGCTCTGCTTGCCCCCAGTCTTTACGCCATTGCTTATCGATTAACCAGGTAGTTAACGATAGTAATAAACGATTATAACGTGCGCTGTGAAACAGTGCATTTATATCGTCAATGCTTGGCTGTAACTCTTTTAAGTCGCCAATGACTTGAGCAAGTGCTGGCGCCGCATTAATTTTTTTATAAAAAGCATGGCGTTTAGACGTGTAGGTTTTTAATTGAATCGCGTTTTCTACCCACGCTAACTCACTTAATAACCATTTAAGTTCGGTACGTAAGTGCTCTGTACTTTCGTTAGATACTATATCGTCGTATAGCCAAAAAGTATGGCGGATTAAACTGATACCGTCAGTTACGCGTTTAAGTGTTTTTAAACTTGGCTTATCGAAATAGCATTGCTCGTGCTTTTGTACAAAGCGAATGCCAAAGTTCATGGCTTCAACTAAAGCACGTTCTTGAGTAGTCGACTTTGGTAATTGTACAAAACCAATAGATTTGCTTGGCATTAAAGGTTTTTCATCAGCAAGTCGATAACCACGCGCGGCCTTAGAATACAAACCTAAGCGTATGCAGTTTTGGCTAACTAGTATATCTGCAAATGCAAACAGCTCATTACGACTGCCCTCAACAAGCTCAATTTCTAGCTCGCTAATAATTTCAATTTTACCCGAAGCCGCAATTTCACCTTTATCGAGTACGACTTCAATTTTAGCGCCACTTTCGGTTTCAATTAACCAAGTACGACGAATAAAGTTAGTACTAAATATTGGATACAGGTTTTTTGAGATGGCGCTTATTTGCATGCCATGAGGCCAAATATCAGCATCAAACGCCATTAAATTAGGGCGGCTTGATTCAATTGGTAAATTGTACTCTGGACGTTGGTGTAAACCACCTACCACTTCACCTGCAAGCTTTATAGTTTGCTCGCATTCGCTGTCAGAACAACGCGTTCTAAAGCCTATATCAAGCGCTCTAAGCTCTCTGCTTGGCGTATCGTAGTATGCATTTTGTAAGCTGCGAGACGGTTTATTCTTCACCGTTTTTGCAAATTGAGTAATTAACGAGGGGATCAGTGGAATAACGGCATCTGATACCAAAAATTTCAGTTCTATCTCAGTATCCATTCGGTTTGCGGATTACCTTTAAAATAAATAAGTGCTCAAAATAAACAAAGCGCCTTAACAATGCAAATTTTTTAACCTTATTTTAGGGCCTGATGACCTTTGTGGATTAAATTTCGTTCTATCTAGGAGCAATTTAATCATAGCGTGAGGCTTGTAACCTAGTGGACTCGATAACTACTCCTGCGTTACCGTACTGGGTTACAATATCAGTCTTGCTATTGATCTATTTAATCCATACTATCTAACTACTTATGTGAAATAAAAATCACGTTCATAACGGACGCAGTTAGATCAACAAGGTAGATAAATGCTAAAACATTGTTTATTAGGGCTACTTTTAACAGCCACCACATTCATGAGTTATGCACAAGAAGCACAACCTGCAAATTCAACGAATGCAAACACCGCTTATATTATCGATAATCTATACACTTTTATGCGCTCTGGGGCGAGTAAAAATTATCGACTACTCGGCTCTGTAGATGCTGGAACAAAGTTAACCTTGTTATCAAATGAAGAAAACGGCTTTATAAAAATTAAAGATGATAAAGACCGCGAAGGCTGGATAGAAACTAAGTTTATTACTAAAACAGCGGGCTTACACCAACAGTACAAAACACTAAGTAGCGAAATGAGCACTATGCAAGAAAAGCTACGCCAAGCTCAAATAGAACTTCCACAGCTACAAGAACAAAACCAAACTTTAACAGATCAAAATCTGCAGTTATCTGCTCAAATTACTAAGCTTAAAACAACGCTAGAGCAAGAGCGCACTCAAAAAGAAGCTGCTAGCTCAAAAGAGAAACGCCAGCTACTGACTTACGGTGGTGCTATTGCGTTTTTAGGCCTGTTTTTAGGTATTATATTAACGATAGTGCTGTCACGTCGTAAGCGCTACGAAGGTTGGGCGTAAAGCTCCATCCAACTAAATACAAAAAAGCCGCTTTATAGCGGCTTTTTATTCTCTGTATTTTCATGCAGTTCGAGTTTTGGTGCACTCATACCTTTGAGCAACCGACCAAATATATCAGCGCCGGTAATAATGCGTTTCACGTCGCTCCACACTAATACCACATCGTGATCAATGGCCCCATCAAACGATTTATCTAAAGAATGATTAGCTCGTATTTTTAAAATCACTTCACTCAAACGCATCGCTTCATCAGCAACAATTATAGGTCTGTGACAATAATGATAAGGGTCAAACGTATCTGGCTCAAATAACGCTGATCTTAAAAAACCGTCAGCATCTACCACTAATAAAGGCCAACCGTCTTCATTGGTAATGATCACCCAGTTATAACCTGACTTATGTAGTTTGCGTAAAAACTCATTATCAGTTGTTAATGTAAGGTCTGGGAAAATAGGTAAATCAAGCTTAGTAGGCAAAGCAATAATAGAGTCTGGATCAATTACCTCACCCTCTTTGGTTACGCTTATTTCATCTAAGCTAAAAAAGTTAAGTGCGCCTATTCCCTCAACATGTTGAACATCAGCTTCTTCAGCCTCTATGTGTTTGCGAATAATACCTCTGAGCTCACTTTCAGCAAAGTACGTAATCCCCTCTTTGCCTAACCATGCATCGAGTATTAAAGCCGTTGGCTTAGCAACTATATAAAATAGAATCTGATAAAACTTAATTAACGGCGAAAGTAGGCTCGCCATTTTTAACGCATTACGCGAAAAATAGGCCTGCGGTGTTATTTCACCAATAATAGTAATTGCGATAGTTGAGAATAAAAACGAACTTGCGCCCATTAATACCGAATCAGAAAGTAGTGTAAGTAGTACGTTAATACCTACGTTGCCCCACAAAATAGTCGACAATAAAAAGTTAGAGTCGTTTCGAAGGGCCATGACTTTTATGGCCGCCTCGTTCCCTTTTGCACTTTCCATTTCAAGCTGAAGCCTACTTAGTGAAAAAAACGCTAAGTTTAAGCCCGAAAATATTGCCGATTGTGAAATACACAAAGCAATTGCACACCAAATCATGACTTCAAAGGTCATTGTATTTTCCTGTTAGTAATACCAATTCACTTAATTAAGCGAATTGGTATAAGGCTTATAAAAGCAATAAACTGCCTAAACCTAAAAAGGTAACAAACCCAACAATATCGGTAACGGTAGTTAAAATTACCGAACCAGATAACGCAGGATCAATTTTCATTTTGTCTAAAATAGACGGAATAACAACACCTGCTAGTGACGCGGCCACTAAATTCAATAATATGGCTACCGTAATCGTAATACTAAGCATTAAGTCGTTAAACCATAAAAAGGTAAGTAGGCCGATTACAAACGCCCATACCAAGCCATTTACAGCGCCAACACGCAGCTCTTTTTTAAGCAACGCATTACGGTTTGAATCTGTAACCTGTCCAAGCGCTAAACCTCGCACAATAACGGTTAATGTTTGACTACCTGCAATTCCCCCCATAGAAGCGACCACTGGCATTAATACAGCTAGTGCTACAACTTGTTCTATCGTTGCGCCAAATAAACCGATAAACCACGACGCTAAAAAGGCAGTTGCTAAGTTAATACCTAACCATATACCACGGTTTTTAGCACTTTTTCGCACACTTGCGAACAGGTCTTCGTCTTCACGTAAACCACCGGCTTTAGCGGCTGCTTCATCAGCAACTTCTTGTCGTAATTCATAAGCAGAGGCAATGGTTAATCGCCCAAGTAATTTGTTATCAGCATTAACCACTGGCAGTGCCATTTTTTCACTGTGGATCACCACCTCTGCCGCTTCATATAAATCATCATCAGCATGGAGCAATGAAAAGTCATGATTTGCCAATGTCATTAAGTTATCGGTGTCGCTGGCTTTTATTAAATCATTTACCGCAACCTCACCTATTAAACTACCCTTGCGGCTTACTAAATAAATAACTTCACTGTATTGCGGTAAACCTTTGTGTAGCAATTTTTTAGCACCACCGGCTGTTAGCTTCTCCGATACTTTTAAAAAGTCAAAACCTAACCAGTGACCTAATTGTTCTGGCGGGTATTGCTGCGCTAAATCATATTGTTTGGTTTGCGCTTCATCGAGTTGCTTTTTTGCATACTCAACAAATCGCTCTGGTATAACTTCTTCAAGTTCCAGTAGCTCTTCTACATTAACTTCATCAAGAAGTTTAAAAGCCTCAGTGTCTTCTAGCGTTTGCAGCAACCACAAACAACTATCTTCACTTAAATTAACAAAAATTTCGTGTTGCGTGTCTTCATCAAGCAACTGCCAAATTTCAAGTCGTTGTTCTTTTGGTATCGCCTCAAAAAGTAATGACAGGTGCTCTGTTGAAAGCGTTAACTGCGCATCTGCTAATAATTTATTTTTGCGTTCTGTTGTATCGCATTGCAATAAATCATTTATGAGCTGTGGAAGTTGGTCTACCGGATACTCAATCATCTTAAAACCTTAAAATTTAAAAGCGCACATTATTTATAGTCTACTTGAACAATAAAAAATTGCAGAAAAAACGTGAACTTATTAAGCATGCGCAAGCTATTTTTGCGCATTGTATGGGCAAACTAAATGCAGTACTAATATTTATTTTAAAAAATTAAAAAAACAGTAAAAGGAATTGTTTTTGAGGGATTAAACAACAAGTAAGCAAACCAAAGGGATTACTTATAATAAAAAAAATCCCATATTAGCTAGGCTAATATGGGCAAAATCACACAATGAATTAGGTGTTTTTAAATTACGGTTTATGCTTTAAATTAAAGTCTATCAGTAATATTTCGTACTAAGTCAGAATCTACAAATTGAGTAATAAGTGCAGCGCCCCACGCATAGCCTCGCTGTATTGGGTAACCTTTAAAAATCCAGCGTTTACGCACGTGATTAAAGCGCTCTAAATAGTCTTGTTTTTTTGTGGCAGAGGTTGCTCACCCAATTTATTCCATGCTTTATATACGCCTGACATGTCAGATCCTCGCATAAAGCGTTGCAACCAACGTGGAAAACGAGAAAAGCTAATAGTGGACTGAAAATCAATAAAATAAGGTTTACCGTCTGCGCCGCATAAAATATTACCCATATTACGCAAGTCTAAATGCACGATGCCTTTGCGATGCATTTTTGCTACTTGACGCTCAAGCTCACTAAAAAAGTTAACAGGTAGTGTTTTGTCTTCATGAATTAAAGCGCGCAGTGGCGTGCCTTCAATATAGTTATAAGCAACCGCTATCGGCGACAATCTACAAAAGCGGTTAGCAACTGCATCAAGCTCAGCTAAACGGCTCAACCCCTTGTACTCTTGATTTACCGACATTCGTGCAAATGTTTTGCGGATAAACCACGGGCTTTGGCTAAAATCTTTAACAATTAAATCAAATTCATTATCTTTATATCGATACACAATCGCGTTAGCAAAACGTCCCTTATGGACAACACTTAAGTGATGTTGCATAAAAGTATGTTCTGGATATTGCTGCTGTAATTGTACTAACAAATTATTTTCAATCATAACAAACCTAACAAGATGATAACTTTAATTGCCTAGGCAACTATATTATCAAAGTTAGATTCTGCGCACAATCAGATCAACTAATTAGCACGCTAACTTTCTATTGAAACAGTATCGCTATTTTATTGATAATCTACTTTTGGGGCGAGTCTGGCAGTGAATCAAGATTATTTATAGCTTTGAATAGTAAGTCGATTATTTGGTTTTTTTCTGGCTCTGAAAAACCACTTAATGCTTGCGCATAGACTTCGTTCACTACAGGCATAATTTCAGGACAAAGAGCTTTACCTTTTTCACTTAAACACAAAATAGTTGAGCGCTTATCAAGCTCACATTGCGTTTTAATAATGAGTCCTTTTTCTTCAAGTCGGTTTAGTAAGCGGCTCATAGCGCCACGATCATAAACCATATACTCGCAAAGTCCTGCAAGCGTATTAACCGACTCTCTCGCAAGTAGTACAACCACAATATATTGCGCAGAAGTTAAGTCCATAGGAAGTAACTTGGCATCAACATGAATGGCTAATCTCGAACGTAAAAAAGAGACTAAACGCCCCAAATCTTGCTCTGGCGCTAACTCTTCTCGAGTACAACGTTTAATTGATGGCATGTTTTGCATGGTTATTTCACTGTATAGGTATATTTGCATGCTGATAGACCTTAACGCATGCAAAAAATTCAATAATTTTTATAAAAAATCGCCCACAAAAATAAAGCCGCTATTAGCTGCTTTTAGTGTAGGGCTTTGAGCTTTGTTAAATCTTAAACTGGCCAACTAAGTGTCCTAAGCTTTCACCACGCCCAGCTAAATGCTGACCTACCGAAGAGGTAGTTTTACTTGAAATAGTTAGCTCATTAACTATTTCTTGAATAGCAAATACATTACGGTTTATTTCTTCTGTAACGCTACTTTGCTCCAGCGCCGCTGTCGCAATTTGCGTACTCATATCGTTAATTGATCTAACTGAGCTTGTTACCGCGCCTAAACTTTCTGAAATAGCACGAGAGGATTCAACAGAGCGATTACAACTACTTTGGCTTGCTTGCATTGCTGCAACTGCATCTGATACTAAGTTATGTAGCTCACTCAACATTTCACTAATCTCTAATGTGCTAACTTGAGTACGACTTGCTAGGCTTCTTACTTCATCAGCAACAACTGCAAACCCTCTGCCTTGCTCACCTGCTCGCGCAGCTTCTATTGCAGCGTTGAGTGCAAGTAAGTTTGTTTGCTCAGCAATTCCACCAATTACACTTAGTACGCTATTAATCTTTTTAGATTGATCACTGAGTGAATCAACCTGTTCAGCAGCTAGGTTAATTTCGCCCATTAAGTTTGAAACCTCACTGAGTGAAATATCAACACACTCTTGAGCTTTAGCAACTTCTTGCGTTGCCGCTTGAGTTGACTCTGCCACTTGGTTTGTATTTTGAGCCACCTCATGAGAAGTAGCCGACATTTCGGTAATAGCCGTCGCAACAAGATCTGTTTCATGATTGTGATTAAGTAACTTGTCTTCAATTAATCGTGTTTGTGTATTTATGTCACCAGAAGCTGTCTTTACATCGTGTGTTACATCAACCACATTAGCAATAATGCCATGTAACTTACTTACAAACATATTAAATGCTTCGCCAAGTTGACCTATTTCATCGTTAGTATCAATGTCTAGACGCTTAGTTAAATCGCCCTCACCTTTTGCAATATCGTCAAGGCTTTGCGCCATGCGCTGTATTGGTTTTACCATTGTGTTTGCGGCAACTAACGCACATATAATTGTTAAAACAACCCAAAACAAAGCAATTAATAATAAGGTCATTACCTTATCATTCATGTGCTCTTGCATTGTTGTTTGGTATTTAAGTAGCTCTGCATCTATATCATCCATATATGCGCCAGTACCAATCATCCAGTTTGTGCCTGGTATCATTGCTGCATAGCCCATCTTTTCAACTAAGCCTGTGGTATTTGGTTTTTGAAAATGATAGTTAAAAGCGCCGCCGCCTTTTCTAGCTTGATCTAATAAGCCCACTATTATTTTTTTACCGTTAGGGTCAGTCATCCCTATTTTGTTTTGCCCTTCAATAGCATCACCTAGTAATGCATGAAAAACACTAATGCCATTGGTGTCGTATATAAAAAAGTAACCACCTTGACCAAATGTTAAGTCTCTTAAAGCGTTTTTAGCATCTTGCTCAGAGCCATTTGCTAATTGATAGCGAACAATTTTGCTAGCAATTTCAATTTCGGTACTTAGTAACGTTTGCTTGTCACTTATTAACTTAGTTTGAAATGCTTCAAAATTTTGTTGCTGATTTTTATTCTCTAAATAATAAGAACTCAGCATTAAGCTGATCAAAAGTAGCATTAGCGGTAAAATAGCTAGTAACAGCAATTTGTTTTTCAAGCTTAAATTACTCATTTTTTCTCCGGGGTGTATAAATGCATATATAACGACAATTGCCAAAGTTATATTACGACTGTTTACTATGTTTTATTGGGTTTAAAACATAGTTAATAAAAAATTTGGTGGGAGTATACTCATACCATGCTCTGCGTGCTGATATTATAGTCACAAGGGAGGTATTTGAACACTAAAAACACTGCGACCTTTGTATTAATCTATATATTATTTACCACCCTTTTTGTTATATTCAAAATTCTAACGGCTGTATTGATCTAAAATTAATTTGATAGCGTGTTAAGCGGCCCAATTGCTTCGTATGTAATGAGTTAAGTCATTAGCCATGTTAATATTGGTTTTAGGTTCATATAAATAATGAATATATAGATATCAAACTTCCATTAACATATAATAGTCCTATATTCCTAATACCAAACAACTAGATAAAAATTGGAACACATCACTTTGAGTCACAGTTATAATCAAATAAAAATGAATTATTAATGAAGTATATTTTATACCTTGCACTTTTAGTGTCGGCTCACGCATTCGCAAAACCTGTAAATAATAGTATCGCTTTTTACTACTCAGCGCCGATGCCACTAGCCGAAATGACCTTTTATTCTCGCGTTGTAGTTCAGCCTAACCTTGTGACTGAGCACGAACTCAATTGGTTTAAACAGCGTGACATAGCTGTTTATGCTTATTTAAGTGTTGGTGAGTCGTTTCTTGAAAGTGAGTATTCACTCGCAGTTAACCCTAATTGGAATAGCCACATTGCCGATTTAACATCTACGCATTGGCAACAGCATGTGCAAAATAACGCAGCTACTTTAAAAGCACGAGGCTTCAGTGGCTTGTTTTTAGATACTCTAGACAGCTATCAACTTTTAGATGATAAGCACAGTAAATCAGACCAACAAAATGGCTTAGTCGCAATTATAAAAAGTCTGTCTGGCACGTTTAATAAACACCTTATCCTCAACCGAGGCTTTGAGTTACTACCTAGACTTACCGGTTTAGCCAGTGATTTAGTGGCTGAAGGTTTATATAGCCATTACAACCCAATCAATAATAGCTACAAATTAACCACCGAGAACGATCAAGCTTGGCTAAGTACACAATTAAAAACGGCACAAAAGCTTGGTTTTAAAGTACAAGTTATTGATTATGCACAGCCTGACAACCGTCTTGCTATGGCGCAAAAAATAAAACAGGCAGGTTTTATTCCCTGGGTAACTGATGGGCACTTACAAACATGGGGTACATCAACTATATCACCAGTACCAAGACGCATCCTCATTCCGTACAACAGTAACGTTAAGCCACTCATTTACACTACCGTACATTTAAAGCTTGCGACCATGATTGAGTATTTGGGGTACATACCTGATTACATAGATATGGCAAAGCGCGATTTACCTTTAGTTGATCCTAGCTTACATGCTGGTATTATTTCGTGGACCTCAAGCGACGCATTTTACACACCCACACTAAACAATTGGCTTGAAGCTAATTTAGGTGTGGTGCCAGAGCTTATTTTAGGCGAGTTACCACAATCAACTAAATTATTATTAAGCTTAGGTATTGAGTCGTTAAGCACACTACCTGAAGGTCCATATAAACAAGATAGCTTTGCACCTTGGCTCAAAGGGGAGTCCACAACACCTCCCCCTATTGTTAAACCATACTTACTCAAATTATCAACTGATGCGACTCCTTTAATTACAATAAAATCATCGGATGACACAATAGTTGTACAAGCTGCTAAAACTAAATATGGTGCAGTAGTAGTTGCTCCTTGGCTAATTGATACATTTCCGATGGAAGGCAGCAAATGGGTTATTGATCCGCGTACATTGCTTACTCAAGCAATGGGGTTACCACCTATATTAGTGCCAGATACAACCACCGAAAGCGGCAGGCGAATGCTTACTTTGCATATCGATGGAGATGGATTTACAAGTGTTGCCCACTATGCAGGTAAGCCTTATTCAGCAGAAGTAATTCGAGATGAAATAATTAAACACTACAAACTACCGTTAACGTCATCAGTGATCCAAGCTGATATTGAAGAAGGCGGTATTCATTCTAAACAAAGTGCCAAACTCGAAGGCATTGCGCGTAGTATTTTTAACCTGCCTTACGTAGAAGTTGCTTCACACACTTATAGTCATCCCTATTTTTGGACAGCACTATCTGGGCGAAAAAAAATAGATGAAGACGACACAGATTACGGTTTTCATCTAGACGTGCCTGGCTACAACACAATTAGCCTTAAAAAAGAAATTACCGACTCGATAAAGTACATTGATGAAAAACTCACACCTAAAAATAAAAAAACAGTGATGATGTTATGGTCAGGCGATGCAACACCAGGCCCTAAAGCGCTTGAACTGGCTCGTGATGCTGGTGTGCTAAACGTAAATGGCGGCAACACTGATGTAAATTCCGATAACCCTAGCCTTACACATATATCCCCTATCGGTCGCCCTGAAAGAGATTTGCTGTATCAAATTTACGCCCCCATATTAAATGAAAATGTTTACACAAACTTATGGCATGGCCCTTATTACGGCTTTAGACGCTTAACCGAAACATTCGAAATAACAGAAAAGCCATATAGGTTAAAACCTTACACTATTTATTATCACTTTTATTCAGGTGAAGTTCTTGCGGGCTTAGACGCTCTTAAACACAACATTGATTATGTTTTAGCAAGGCCAAATACACCGGTGCATTTAAGCCACTATGCAAAAGTAGCAAAAGATTTTTACTTTTCTGCACTTGCTAAAAACAGTAATAATGAATGGTTATTTAGCTCAAAGTACATTCGTACTCTGCGCATACCTAGCGATTTTGATGTGCCAAACATAGCTCAAAGTGAAGGAGTATCTGGTGTAACTGAAAAAGGTGACTACATACATATTATAAATAACATAGCTCGCCTTAGCTTTGATCATAGCCAAAATAGTGAAAAACCTTATTTAGCATCTGCAAATGTTGTTATTAATAACTGGCAAGTTAACGGACCGGTTAGTTTTAAAGCATGGGTGCCCGCTTCACTTGATTTAATTAATGCACGTTCTTGCGAATTTGTATCTAATTTGGGTGAGCGCTTCAAAGGTATTAATCGGGGTAAAATAACACATTTTAAAATACCTACAGGTGACTTTTATGGTTACCTTAACTGCAACGGATCTGCTCTATAATGAATACTAAAAAGCGCCCTCAGTTAATTTCTATAAAAACAATATTAGCGATACTAGCTGTAAGTTGTTTTGCACTTTATGCGTTATTTCCCCATACCTTATTTTTTGAAGATGATGCACTTTCACAAGATTATACCTTTGAGAAATCTTACCTTAATGCAGCGCTCAATACAGAGCCCGACAACGAAAAGCTTCGCGCTAAATTGGTTGAGCTACATATAGGGCTTAGTGAGTATTCACAAGCCACTAACGAGCTTGAAAAGCTACCTAGAGGCGAGCGCAAAGCAACACTTGAAATAAAGTTGCTTTACTCATTATGGCTAGCAAGTGGTGCTAAAGTTGACGACCGCTTTGAAGAGCTATCATTAAAAATAGGAGCTCATAAAAATTGGAACGAACAAATACTGACAATTGCAAAAGCCGTTGGGTTAACCGCAAAAGTTGCTCAGTATTATCAAAAAAATAAACAGCCACTCCTTGCAGCCGATTACTGGTTAAGCGCAGGGGAACCTGACAAAGCACTCGCAATTTATAAAACAAATATAAATGCTGACATTGCAGTTAAAGCGATTGAAACTGCACTGGGCGCAAATAACCCGATTCAAGCTTATGCATGGTGGAAAACCTATGGTGACAAAGCCGATGTTAAACGCACCCTTTATTTAGCTAACCTAGCTGGCAATACAGAAGATGCAGCTCAAGCCATTGAAAGCTTATTAAAAGCTGAGCCAAATAACACCGACTACTTAACAAAAGCAATGCACCTGCGTTTAGCAAATGGAAATGCAAAAGGGGCTGAACAATTACTCGCAAAATTATTACTACAGAGCCCAGATGACAAAGAGCTACACTTACTAAATTGGAAGATAAAACGCTGGCAAAACAAGCCTAAAGAAGCGCTTCGAGAATTTAAATGGCTAATGTCTAACAAAGCCGTAACCCCTGCGATGCTTACCGACAGTATTAACGATGCCACCGCTTTATATTTATACCAAGATGCTAATGATATATACGAATACAAGGCGCAAAACAGAAGTCTGAAAGGCAATGGTTTTGCTAATTGGATGCAAGCTAACGAATTTATTGGTAACACAAAGCAAGAGTTAAACAATATTGAACGCTTTGAGCAAATAAATGGTAAAAGTGCATTATCACAATATTGGAAAGCAAAAGTACTTCACGATACTGGTAATTTAAAAGCCTTAAGAGTCTTGTGGCCTACATATAAAGGGCCTAAAAATGAAGAAGATTTACTTTGGATTGCCCGCGCATTTTGGCTAAACGATGACTTTGCTACAGCTCTGCAAGTGCTAAAAAGTAAACAACAAAGTTCTGATGATGAGTTTTGGAGCGCCAATGTAGACATGGCAATGCGAGTCCAAGACAAAGCTCATGAGCTATATGCATTAGAACAGTTACAAAAAATAAGCCCTTTAAGCGTAGGCGACATGCTGCACTACCAACAATTACGCTTTGAAGGTCGGCCTCAGGAGCTTCTTGATTATTTATGGAAAAGCGAGTCGCAAACTGACCGTCAATTGATTCAAATTGCATTATTAAGTACACAAGTAAATGATGCTAAATCAGTTGCACGTATTCATGCTGAACTTGATAAGCAGCGCTACAATAAAGCCCTCTACCCTGCTTGGTTAATTCTTTCAAATTGGTATCAAAACCAAAGTGATTTAAATTCAGCTTATACAACTTTAAACCGCGCTGCTAAATTAAGCGAATATGACTCTGATGTTGTGCTTGCACAAGGTTGGTTAGCGCTGCAAATGCATGACACTGTAATGATTGGCCGCATTTTAGCTCGCTATTCTCAAAGCGATCCTTCCTATGCGTGGACCCAGCTATTAGCAAGCTTATCTATTTATGATAAATCATATAACAGTGCTTACTTTTATTTGCGTAAATTAGCCATTGCAGATCCAAGTGACTTAACAACACTGGTTAACTTAGCCGATGTAATGAAACAACTTGGCTACTATGCAAATGCTGCTGAACTTAATCACTATTTACTGCAACACTTACCTAAAGATAAATATGCATACAGAGGCTTAATGTTCCGCTGGGCGGGCACGATGGCTGTTCCTCATTTAATGCAATTAAACACAATGGAAGAACTTGCCCCCGACACTATTGGTGAGCCCCAAACAAACTGGTGGTTAGCGCGCAGGGCTGCACAAAAATTAGAGCCATGGCAAAAACTACAACTTTATATGACCAACGGCGAATTTAATAAAGCGAAACAGCTTATCGCTGAAGGTTCACTAAGCAAATTAGATGAGCTAAACGCCCTACTCTATTTAAAACAACCCTATGCCACCATGCAACGTTGGTACGAAGAACTCACTGGCGAGGCAAATGAATCGCAATTGAGTTTACTCAGAAATGCACGCGCATCCTATTTTAGAGCGCTTGAAATAAACCTATCGCCAGAGGCTGGTTTAAACAGTAGCCAGTACGATGTAAACGTTTATTTTCCTTATGCTAATGGGCAATGGAAATTAAGTTTAAGTAATCAGCAAAATCTTGATAACAACGGATTACTGTTTGCGATAGAAGATAAAATGACATTTGGTCGTTGGTATTTTGATGCAAAAATAGATTCTCACCAAGGCAGCTTAGTTAGCCGTCAAGGTTTTAGCTTGGACTCTCGTTATCAATGGGATTCGCGTACACAGGTAGGTTTAAAGCTTGAATATAATGTTGAAAACCGCCAATCAGAAGCGCTACTTAGCTATGCTCAGCTAGATAAAGCCACGGCCTATGTTAACTACAATATTGATGGTAGACAAAACGTACAGCTATCAGCAGCAGCGATGTCTTTTTCTCGAAGAAGCGATGGAAGCTCACTAATAAATGGCCAAGAATATAATGCACGTTACCAATACAGCATTTTAAAAGACCGCCCAATTTGGAACGCTTATTTTAGTGCGCAATGGCAAGACTTTGAACGTGTTAATGCCTTAATAAATACAGATGCAAGTAGACGACCGCTAAGAGTTGACCTTCAACCATTTAGACGTTTTGCACTAGGGACCTCATTTGCTTCAACTGGTTCTTTAGAACCTCCTTATTTAGGCGCAAGCCCTTCATGGTTATTTGATATAAGTACTGGCTATCAAACACTTAACGATACAGTAGATGTATCAGTTTCAAGTGGCGCTGGTTGGTCTGTACTGGGCGATGATTTATTTAAATTACAGCTGGGTTACCAAAGTAGTAATAAAGTGGGTAACTCAGATACACAATTACAATTAGGTTATTACGTACATTTTTAATGTTAGGAGAGAGTATGTTTCGTTTAATTATACCGTGTTTGGTATTACTATTATCAGCATGTACCACCAGCAGAGTTGCTGATGATGTAGAGCTTAGCCCTTCAAAAATTGTGGCATTAATGCCACTTGTTAATCATGCTCAAACACCGCTTGCAGGTGAGCGTGCTGAAGATATTTTAGCCAGTATTTGGCAACAAAATAAATTACCAACTCTTATACGCGCACCTCGCGTAAACACCAAAGAGCTTCCACCACTGGACGATCAATACCGTTTAGACAATGCTATGCAGTGGTTAAGCACTCAACAAGCTGACTATGTACTCACAGGCAGCATTGAAGAGTGGCGCTACAAAGCTGGGCTTGACGGCGAACCCGTTGTTGCACTTACATTATCACTCACTGAAAATGGACAAACAACGCCGATTTGGACGGGTACTATTGCTAAAAGTGGTTGGGGCCGCGATAGCATTGCAGCAACAGCACAAGATGTGATTGCCGATTTAATTTCTTATATAGAGGTTAGTGAGTGAAAACACATTTCCTTAGACCAAGAGACGTTCCTGAGCTACAAATATGGGCTGAGGTATTTATATTTACCGCGCTTGCTTTAGGGCTGCCTGTATTATTTAACGCAGAGGACCCATTTTGGACTGAGGGAGGGTTTTCGTGGCCTGTACTTGGCCCACTTTTAGTTTCTCTACGTTATGGCTTTTCAAAAGGCTTTATTAGTATTTTATGTTTGCTTGTTGGTCAACTTTTTTTACTTCAAGCAAATATTTTATCACCACAAAGCGACTTCAATATTAACGCCATGATTGGCTACATTATTGTAATTATGATCACTGGCGAATTTAGGGATGTGTGGGAACGTACTAATCAACAACAAAGTATTCAGCTTGAGTACGTAACCGATCGCCTTGAAACATTTACTCGTCAGTATCACTTAATTAATTCATCTCACGATAGAATAGAGCAAATGCTTGCTGGCCATACGTTAAGTTTGCGTGAATCGCTACAAGCAGTAAGAACCTCTATCGGGCTATTAAAAGAAAGAAGGCTTGATAGCGCAGCGCAAAAAATAATCGACCTATTCGTTGAATATGGTTTATTAGAAAGAGCGGGTTTATATAAAGTTGAAAACGACACTGTTTTAGAGCCTCCACTTGCCTCTATTGGCCAAATGGGTCAAATAGCTGAAAATGATCCTCTTATATTAGCGATGATTGAAGAAAAAGAATTAGTATCAGTAAAAGACGCAAAAACTGCGTTAGGTATAAGTAAATACCATATGGCAATCCCACTTATCGACGTAAATAATACAATTTACGGCGCTATTTTAGTTGAAAGAGTACAATTTTTTGCACTTAAAAATACAACTCTAACATTACTTGCTGTAATGGCTGGGCATATAGGCGACCTACTGCGCCATGAAATAACAAACCCAGTAATGACGTATGAAGAGTCTCCATACTTTATTCGCCAAGTTAAACGCGCGAATAAAGAAGCAAAACGATACAATATTCCATCGCAGCTGCTAAAAATAAAAGCCAATAATATTACTGATAAATCGACTCAACTTATGAGTTATTTAAGTGAAGCACGCCGTGGTTTAGACATTTATTTGTATGATAATAAAAATCAGGTATTACTGCTATTAATGCCATTAGCTGATGAACTTGAAAAAGCAGGCTTTATTGCCCGAATGAACACCTGGTGTAAAGAGCGCACGGGTAACACTTTAGCTGAGCTTGATATTGTTATTGAGCAACAACTTGCACTACCAATAAGCTCAGATGATATAAAGAGATTGGTTTCACTTTCATGATTATAATTATTGTAGCGGCTATTTTAGGGTGTATTTGCCAGTACTTTGCACTAATAGAAGTACTGGAAACACCTAATTGGTTTTTAGCTATATTATTGCATGCTATTGCTAGCATCCTTTTTGCTATTGTTAGTTATGTTTTTATACCTAAAAAATACAAAACGACTCCTTATAGCTCTTTGTTACTCATGTTTTTATTATTGTTTACATTACCCGTACTTGGAATTATAGGTGTTGTAGTAGCGCTTACGTTTGCTCTTTGTAAACCTCTCAAAAACGACGAGATAGAAATAGAAGAGCATAAAATACCTGAGCTTCCTTTTGAAGCCAGAGCAATATCAGCAAACCCGACCTATTCTATTGGCGGACTTAAAGCAATTTTGAAGCACGCTAATGAGCCAAATAAACGTTTAAGTGCTGTAATGGCAGCTCGTCACATGAGTGACTCACAAGCAATTCCTATTTTAAAGCTAGCACTTAAAGATTTAGAAGATGATATTCGGCTACTCGCCTACTCAACCCTTGATGGTAAAGAAACCAAACTCAACGAAAAAATCAGTTTGTATCAGCAAGAAATAGCCGTTACGACTAAGCAGCCTAAATTGAGCCATTTACAAAAACAGCTAGCCGAACTGTATTGGGAACTTAGCTATTTGGGTTTAGCCCAAGGTGCACTGCGTAAATATGTTTTAGAAAAAGCAGAAGCACTTGCAGAGCAAAGTATTGAGCACGTAAAAACACCTGCAACCTTTATATTTTTAGGCCGTATATCTTTAGCCTTAGACAAATACGAAATAGCCCATGAGTACTTACTTAAAGCAACTGAGTTTGGTATGGCAAGGCGTCATGTTCTCCCTTATAAAGCCGAAGTTGCCTTTTGTATGAACAAGTTTGACGACTGTAAACGCTACTTAAAAGAACTCCCAGAACAACCTAAGGGCAGTGAATTACGTCATTTGCAGGAGTATTGGCATGAGTAATAAAAATGCAGACATTTTACTGCTTTTGGAAGGTACCTACCCTTACGTACGTGGTGGTGTATCTAGTTGGGTTCATCAAATAATTGAAGGGTTACCTCATTATAACTTTGAGCTTGTTTTTATAGGTGGAGCACCAGAGCATTATGGCGAGATTCAATATACTTTACCTGAAAACGTTACCAAGCTGCATGTTCATTATTTAGTGGAAAATGACACTTCTGAAATAAAAGCTAAGCATGGCGTTAAATATAAAAAAGAGCTCTTTGATTTCTGGCAACAACTACAAAATTATTTTAGAGATTGTAACGAGCCTATCCCGACTGAATTGTTAAAATTTGCATTTGAAACTTTGGCTAAAAAAGACGGTATTAACGAAGCCGACTTTTTATATAGTGAATCATCGTGGCAAGTGCTCACTAATTACTATTCAACTTTTTGTGATGAATCCTCTTTTATTGACTTTTTTTGGTCATATCGCAATTTATATAAACCGCTATTTAAAATAGCCGAAATTGCACGTGGACTTCCAAAAGTTAAACTTATTCACTCAATATCTACCGGGTATGCTGGTATTTTAGGATCTGGTGCCAGTGTAATAAGCGATACTCCCTTTTTGTTGACCGAACATGGTATTTACACCAAAGAGAGAAAAATAGATCTTATTCAAGCCAGTTGGATCAAAGAGTCTGAACAAAGCCTAGGTAAAAACTTAAATACCGAGATGGGCTTTATTCGCCGAATGTGGATCAGCTTTTTTGAGCAAATAGGCCGAACAACATACCAAGAAGCAGATAAGATCATTTCGCTATACGACGGTAACAGACAGCGCCAAATAAAAGATGGTGCAGCGCCTGAAAAAGCATTTGTTGTTCCTAATGGTATTAAAACAGTGCGCTTTATTGAAGCGCTTGATCAGCGTCCAAAACAGATACCGCCGGTTGTTGGGTTAATTGGACGTGTGGTGCCTATAAAAGATATTAAAACCTTTATACGTGCGATTAAAGAAGCGCAATCGATATTACCAGAGGTCGAAGGCTGGATCATCGGCCCTTATGAAGAAGATCCGCAATATTACAAAGAGTGTGAACTACTTGTAGGCAGCCTTGATTTACAAAACAGTGTTAAGTTTTTAGGTATGCAAGATATTACCAAAATTTTGCCTAAGCTCGGAATTGTTGCTTTAACCTCGATTTCCGAAGCGCAGCCTTTAGTACTTTTAGAAGCAATGGCGGCCGGTGTGCCTGTACTTGCTAGTGATGTTGGCTCGTGCCGCGAAATAATCGAAGGCGGAACCGATGAAGATAAAACATTAGGTAAAGCCGGTGAAGTTGTCTCAATTGCTTCACCTAGCGAAACAGCACAACAAATATCAAACATGCTAACAAATGAGCAAGCTTGGCTTGAGTATCAAAAAAGTGGTTTAGACCGCGTACAAAAATTTTATGACGAGAGCCACATGTTTGCCCGCTACGATAAACTTTATAAGGATACAATAGCATGGCCGGAATAGGTTTTGAGATACGAAAAATTCTCAAAAAAAATACCCTGCTCTCAGTTTTTGAAGCATACGGCTACGCAGGTTTAATAGGCTCAGGCCCCTGGCTGCTCTCTATTGTAGCGTTAATGCTAATTGGTATTTTAAGTTTAGGAATTGTATTACCTAAAGTACTTATTATTCAATTTTTAACGCTTGTTACCTACATGATGGCCGCCTCACTTATTTTAACGGGTGGCTTGCAGTTATTACTAACTCGGTTTATTGCCGATTTGTTTTTTCAAAAAGAAGAGGCAAAAGTACTCCCTAATTTACTTGGTGCGCAACTTGTAACAACAATAGCTGCGTTATTGGTGGGCTTAGCTGTATGGCCTATGCTCCCTATACCTGTTGTTACTAAGATTATAATTTTAGGTGCCTTTGTAAGCTTATGTAATCAGTGGCTTGGTGCTATTTTTCTATCAGGTATGAAAGAATACCGGTTAATTTTAATTACCATGCTAAGTGGTTACGCCTTTATGGTATTGCTTGCATATTTATTAAGAGACTGGCAGTTAGACGGCTTGTTTTTTGCGTTTTTTGCTGGCGAAGCACTCCTCTTTTTTAGCTTTTTATTTATGATTATTCGCCGCTACCCGGGTGAAAAACTTATAAGCTTTGACTTTTTAAGCAATAAAAAAGTGTATTACAGCCTATTCTTTTGTGGTCTGTTTTATAACATTGGTGTATGGGCTGATAAAATCATTTTTTGGTATTCTCCAAGCACATCAATTCAAATTATTGGCACATTAAGAGCAAGCCCAATTTATGACTTACCTATATTTTTGGCTTATTTGTCTATTATCCCCGGTATGGCGGTATTTTTAGTAAAAATGGAAACAGACTTTGTAGAAGAGTACGACCGTTTTTACACCGCTATTCGTGGTGGCTCATCTCTTGAAGAGATCTACATATTAAAAGACAGTATGATCCAAACTGCGCGTGCCGGTTTATACGATATATTTAAAATTCAGGGTATTACCGTTGCCTGCTTATTATTATGGGGTGAGCAAATACTTACCTTTATTGGCATTGATCCAAACTATAAAACGCTTTTATTTATTGATGTAGTCGGTGTAGGCGTACAAGTTATATTTTTATCTATTTTAAATATTTTGTTTTATTTAGATAAACGCTCAACAGTGCTATTTTTAGCGGGGTTATTTTTGGTAATCAATGTTGTTTTAACTTTGTTATCAATTGCTTTTGGACCGCAGTTTTATGGCTATGGCTTTGCATTAGCGACCATTATTACCTCGGTAGTAGGATTGTTTTGGCTTTCAAAACAATTTGAAGATTTAGAATACGAAACGTTTATGCTGCAATAGCATAATATAAAAACTTAGCATAAAGGCTGTAAGCTACAGCCTTTATCGTTACGTTAAAAGCTCTAATAAACCGCGCTCAAACCGACTAAGATACTTTGTTTTACGGGGTAATTTAAAATTGTCGCGCCAATGAGTTTGTTCTGATTCATTTTTCTTACAAAGCTCAATAACATCAGGGTGAATATAAGAATTACGCGCTATTGTTGGCGTATTCCCAAGCTTTGAAGACACTTCATCAAGCATTGTTTTTAATGTAATAGCGCCTTTTGCTTCATACACTTCTTTAAAAGCAATCACACTTGCTCGCCATGTTCTAAAGTGTTTTGCGCTAAATTCTTCACCCATTATATTTTGAATATACTGATTGATTTCAGTCGAAGTAACGTTAGAGCGCTCCCCCTCTTCTATATATTGAAACAAGTGTTGCCCGGGTAAGTCCTGAAGCTCCTTAATAACACTACTCAATGCTTTATCCGTTATATTTACTTCCCTTTCTTTACCTGACTTTGCACGGTATTTTAATCTAATATTTTTACCTGTTAATTTTGCATGCCTTGATCTTAGGGTTGTCGCTCCGAAACTTTTATTTTGTTTTACATTACGTTCATTCCCCACCCGTAAAGCACCTAAATCCATTAATCTAACAATGGCTGCTAAAGTACGTTCATAATCGAGCTCATCACCTTGCAATGCTTCCTTTAATTGAGCCCTAAGTAACGGCAGCTTATGTCCAAACACACTACAAGCTTGATACTTTTTAGCATCTTGTTGTTGTGTAAATAATGGATTATATCGGTACTGCTTTCGTCCTTTACTGTCGTAACCTGTTGCTAAAATATGCCCATTTTCTTCAGGGCAAAACCATACACTTTTATAAGCAGGCGGGAACGCGAGTGAATTTAAGCGCTCAATAACGGCCTTCTCTTTAATTATTTTTCCTATTGGGTCAAAATACTGCCAATGTTTGTTTTTTTGCTTTCGGGTAATTCCGGGCAAACTATCATCAACGTAAATCAATTCCATCATTCCTCCTCAAGCATTTAAAAGAGATATTGTTAACTCGCTTAAGCTTATATTTCAAAGCATAGAATGTACCACTTTAAAATAACCTTAAACTGAACGACTTTATTGATATATAATCAAAAATTGAGCAAAAACAAAAATACGATATATATAATGGTTATTATAACTACGCTTATATTCTCCCTTAATTGGGCATGCTGTTTAAAAGGAGCATTCAATGGCTTTTGATTATGGATCGATTGATCTTGGACTAAAAAACCCCTTCAAACTTGAAGGTAAAGTAACAGCTGTAAGAGGACTCATCGAGTCTATAGCGGGTATTAGTTTACTTGTTATTGCTGCGGGCTCAGTAAAAGAAGATACAACCGCTGGATGGATTTTAATGGTGTTTGGCATGCTTATTTTAGCATTCGGCATTCGCTCACTTTCAAGTGGTATTTATGCAACTCTTAAGTATTTTGTAGGCAGAAACCACCCTACTTCACTTGCTTATAACTACAGTAAATCACAAGCATCAACCGCCAAAGAAGAAGAAAAAGAAGTAGCCTACACCGCGCAATCACTCGAAGAAATGCTGGTTGGTCGTAAAAACAGTACGTTTAAAGAGCCTAATGGTTTTTTATCACGTTTACTTCACAGCTTAATCCCTAAGTTATTATTCCTACCTTATCCTATTCGTAATGTTGCTCAGCGCTTATTTGGCTCATGGGTAAGTACCCTTGTTGCACTTATTGCTTATGGCCTTGTGGCATTTGTATCTTTATCGGGTTTTACCGGTGAAGCAGGCGAATTAGCATTTCCTGTTTATAGTGCCATATTAATGTTCTACGTGCTTTTTTCGTGGCGCTCTACGGGTAAACCTATTTCTAGAAACGCTGAAAAAAATATTGAAGCACTTGGTACCGGTGCACTCGCTAAAATTATTTCTTTATCTTTTATTCTACCAATCGCTATTGGCCTTTCTATGTCATGGCTGATGAAAGAACAACACATTAGCAAACAAGAAATAGATGGCTGGATTGAGCAACTACCTAGTCTTCATGCTGGCATGTACTTAATTGCGATTATTGTATTAGCCACTCTGAGCTGCGCAATTGCTTTTATTATGATTAAAGCGCGTTTAAATGCAGTTACCCCTTCTGCTGAAGTATCAGAACTACGTGAAAACTGGCAAGAGTCTGTTCATCCAGACGAAATTTTTATAAACCTAGACAATCTAGTAATGGCTAACCGTCGTTATAAAGAAGTACCTAACAGAGTTTATCGCGAATTAGATCCTAAGCTTCAAGAACAAATTGAAGGTAAAGGCGGTTTTAAAGGTGAAATGATCCAAGAGATTCAACCTAAACTGCACTCAATAGACTTAGGTAAAAACTTTACGCTAGCAAGGTTACTTGCTTTAGTAAGTGGTAACTTGCTTTATATTATAGCCTTAGCGTTTACTGTGTTTTTAGCGTATTCGTTTATTAATATTTATCATTACGTTGACGCTGCAAATATTAGTAGCTTTAAACAAGCATTTAATAACCAACATGTTATTCAATTTAGTGAGCTATTAATGACAAGCTTTCACTTATTGCTAATAGGTATACTTATTAAAGCATTTGCGCAATTGCTTACAAATACAGCTCATCTATTTTTTGCTGAAATGCAGTTTGAATCACTACTAGTGTACTTTAAATGCGAAGGCACATTTACTGAGTCTAAAATATCAACAGGTACTGGTATTCACGATAGTACTCGCTCAGAAAATACTTTAGTACGCAGTAGCATAACGCCTTGGATTATTGTTTCTCGTGTTATTTCTACTACGTTTGCAGCAACAGGTATGAAAAATCTTGAACATCCTCGCCATATTATGGAAATGCATAAAGACGAAGGACAATTGCAAGCAATCAAAAAAGACGTTATCGCGTTCTTGAAAGACCGTGAATCTATCGCCTCAATCACCAGTGAGCGTGATTTAGGTAATGCGTCACAAATACATCAATTAAATCAGCAAACGCGTGCTATACCTACTCAGCAAGCGATAGCTAAAGATGACGAAGAAGCTGCAGGGTATTTAAGACAAGAAGAAAACTTATCTCCCGAGCCAAAGGGTTAATTAACTTAAACTCTGGGTTATTAGTATTAATGCCACCTTGTAAATTAGGTGGCATTTTTTTTAACCTCTATTCAATACTTTTTAACTTTATTACCTCTTTTGCACTCAACAACATGATTAATATTGGATTAGTTCACAAAGCCCTTGCTTTATGTGCCAAAACACAAATAATGAAAGGATTAATTACAGGGTAAGAATGAGGACAATGAGCTATATACTAACCACCCAATGTGCTGATGACGTAGGCTTAATAGCTAAAATTACAGGGCTTTGCCATAAAAGTAATTTAAACATTACGCGTAACAACGAATTTGTAGATAAAGACGCGCAGCGATTTTTTATGCGTACAGAGCTTACAGGCGAGCCACAAAGCGACTTTTTAGATCAACTACGCGCACTGTTGCCACAAGGCGCTAAACTTGCCCTACATTGCGGTGCAAAAACTAAAGTAGTTTTACTTGCAACTAAAGAAGCCCATTGTTTAGGTGGTATGTTGCTAAAGCAATTTGAACAAACTCTTAATATTGAAGTATTAGCCGTTATTGCTAACTACGCTGATTTAGAGCCTTTAGCAAAAGGGTTTGATGTGCCCTTTCATGTTGTATCGCACGAAGGACTAACTCGTAGCGAGCACGATCAAAAAGTAGGTGATTTAATTGCCAGCTACAACCCTAATATTATTGGTCTTGCCAAATACATGCGTATTTTAAGCCCTGAATTTGTGGGTCGCTTTGAAGGCAAAATAATTAATATTCATCATTCATTTTTACCCGCATTTATAGGTGCTAAACCTTATCATCAAGCATTTGAGCGCGGCGTAAAAATCATTGGTGCTACCGCTCACTTTGTGAATAATGAGCTTGATGAAGGCCCTATTATTTTGCAGGATGTAACAAGCGTTACACATGCTAATACCGCCGAAATGATGGCTAAAATGGGTAAAGATGTAGAGAAAACAGTGTTTTGTAAAGCACTCCAACTTGCATCAGAGCATAAGCTATTTATTAATGGTAATAAAACTGTAGTGTTTTCTTAGCATTGTACCAATTCGCTTAATTAAGTAGTTTATTTTGAGGTAATAAAACAGTGTTGATAACAAGGTATGCATTTTGTTATTAACCTGAATTCTGATTAACTATTCTACACATAAAAATATGCCAGCATTGTTGCTGGCATTTTTTTGCTCATAAATAAGCAAGTGACTTTTTAAATGTAAATTATGCCTGCTCTATTGGCTCGAGTTTTAATTTCGCGGCAATTAAAACTGCTTGGGTACGATTGTACACGCCGAGTTTTCTAAATATGGCTGTAATGTGTGCTTTTACTGTTGCTTCTGATATGTGCAGTTCATAAGCAATTTGCTTATTAAGTAAACCTTCGTGCAGATATTGCAGCACTCGGTATTGTTGAGGTGTTAATGAGGCAACTTGCGCTGCTATTTCTCGGTCTTCACCTTCAATTTCAGCTACTTTGTTTTTTAACTCTTTTGGTAGCCATGTATCGCCTTCAAGTATTTGGTTAATTGCACTGGCAATATCATCAGACGATGACGATTTAGGAATAAAACCCATAGCGCCGTAACCCATTACTTTAGAAACTATATTAGCGTCTTCACTACCCGAAACAACGGCAATAGGTAAGCTTGGGTATTCTTCTCTAATACGAATAAGACCATATAAATCACCATTACCTGGCATGTGAAGGTCTAGCAGTAATATATCAAGATCCTCTTGCTCACTTAACACTTGCAGTGTGCTGTCAAAATCGGATGATTCAAAAACCTCTAAACCTTCAAATTTTGCGCTCAATGCGCCCTTTAGTGCTTCACGAAATAACGGATGGTCGTCCGCTATTAAAAACTGACTCATGGTTCACTCCTAATAAATTCGGCTGCCAGTTAGGTATAAAACCCTCACTGACAGCCGATATACTACGTTTAGAATCAACTTGTAATCAAGTTTTTAACGCACATTTAACGATTTAATCTGTTCTCGATTAGTTCATCGACTACAGATGGATCTGCAAGCGTTGACGTATCACCGAGTTGTTGGTGCTCATTTGCAGCGATTTTACGTAAAATACGACGCATAATCTTGCCTGAGCGCGTTTTAGGTAAACCTGGAGACCATTGAATCATATCTGGTGATGCTATTGGGCTAAGCTCTTTACGAACCCAGTTACGTACCTCTTTGGTTAATTCATCGCTTACTGTTACACCTTCGTTAGGCGTAATATAAACATAAATACCTTGGCCTTTAATATCATGCGGGTAACCCACTACTGCTGCTTCTGCTACTGCTTCGTGCGCAACTAACGCACTTTCAATTTCGGCAGTACCTAAGCGATGGCCTGATACGTTAAGTACATCGTCCACACGTCCTGTGATCCAGTAATAACCGTCTTCATCACGACGACAACCATCACCTGTAAAGTAAACACCTGGGTAGGCGCTAAAATAAGTTTGTTCAAAACGTTCATGGTCGCCATAAACAGTTCGCGCTTGCGATGGCCAGCTATCTAAAATAACTAAATTACCGTCCACAGCACCTTCAAGGTTATTCCCCTCAGCATCAAATAATGCTGGCGCAATACCAAAAAATGGATGTGTCGCAGAACCTGGTTTTGTATCAGTTGCACCCGGTAAAGGCGTAATCATTATGCCACCGGTTTCTGTTTGCCACCACGTATCAACAATCGGACAATTAGATTTACCAATACTCTCGTAATACCACGTCCATGCTTCTGGATTTATTGGCTCACCAACCGAGCCTAAAATACGTAAACTATCGCGATTTGACGAAGCTGTTGGCTCATCACCTTTCGCCATTAGCGCACGAATTGCTGTAGGCGCAGTATATAAAATAGTTACACCGTGTTTATCAACAATTTCGCCCATACGTCCTGCAGTTGGATAAGTTGGTACACCTTCAAATAATACTTGTGTACAACCGTTTACTAATGGCCCGTATGCAATGTAACTGTGGCCTGTGATCCAACCTACATCGGCACTACACCAATACACATCGTCTTCTTTTAAATCAAATACGTATTCATGTGTCATTGATGAGTAAACTAAGTAGCCACCAGTCGTATGCACAACCCCCTTCGGCTGACCTGTTGAACCTGACGTATATAGAATAAACAATGGATCTTCAGCGTTCATTGGCTCTGGTTCACACTTTGCTGGTAAATCAGCAACTAAGTCATGCCACCATATATCGTGCTCATTCCAATCAACTTCACCGCCGGTTAATTGGTGCACAATAACATGCTCAATTGAGGTTACAGTTTCTTGCGCTACCGCTTCATCTACATTTGCTTTTAATGGAACACAATTACCCGCTCTGCGCCCTTCATCTGAAGTAATAACAACCTTGGCACCCGAATCCCGAATACGATCTGCAATCGCAGAAGGTGAAAAGCCACCAAATACAACCGAATGAATAGCACCAATACGTGCACAAGCTTGCATAGCATAAACAGCTTGAGGCGTCATAGGCATATAAATCGCTACACGGTCACCTTTTTGAACACCTAGCTTTTTTAAACCATTGGCAAACTTGGCTACTTCATCATGCAATTGTTGATAAGTAATATTCTCACTTTGAGATGGGCTGTCACCTTCCCAAATAAGCGCCGTTTTATCTGCTTTGGTTTTTAAGTGACGATCGATACAATTGTACGAAGCATTAAGGTAGCCATCCTCATACCATTTAATATTTATATGGCCTTTGTCGAATGATGTGTTTTTAACTTTTGTATAAGGAGTAGACCAATCAAGACGTTTGCCATGCTCACGCCAAAAACTTTCTGGGTCATCAATAGATTGCTTGTAAAGCATATTATATTTATTTTTATCTACAAGAGTCGCATCTTTAATATGCGCAGGAACTGGGTAGATACTTTGTGACATCTTAGTCTCCATTTAAATTACTTGCCTTAAGCTTTTATCAAGGATTACTCAGCAGTGCTACATTAAGTATTAGACCTTAGTTGTACACCCCTTCAATTTCCTCATTTGTAGTTTATAATCCTTCTGCTTTCAATTTTTTTACATAAATAATACAACGCGTTAAATGTAAGTAAATACAAACTAATCTGCTCTCAAACCTTAGTCTTATAGACCAATAGGTAATTGAGTAAATATTGCACATATTCAACAGTGTTGTCGTACTCCAATAAAGATATTTTGTTGTACTTACTAAAATGCTTTATTTAACGAATGAAAATAGAAAGTGAATTGAAAGCCAAATTAACAACCCTTTTTATTCGTAAGTAATACTCGTAGCAAGTAATACAACCTTACATGAAAAAAAAGTAACAAATAACAAGTAGCCTATAAAGGACACCACAATGAAATTTACCCCATTAAAAACATTGGCAGCAAGCGCTGTACTATGTGCACTATCAAGTACTGCATACGCGGCAACTGCTGCAAAAATTGGTGATACCGAATTTACTTACGGTGGATATATTAAACTCGACTCTATGTGGAGTGATTATTCAGCGGGTGCGCCTGCAGGCTCAAACGTAGGTCGTGACTTTTACGTACCAAGTACGCTAACAGTTGGCGACGATAACAGCTCAGATGCTGTGTTTGATATGCATGCTCGCGAGTCACGCTTTAACTTTGGCACAGCCACTGTTATGGATAACGGTAAGACCGTTAACACTAAAATTGAGATTGATTTTTTAGCCTCAGCTGCTGGCGGCAATGAACGTGTATCAAACTCTTATGCTCCACGTATTCGCCATGCGTTTGTGACATACGACGGTTGGTTATTTGGTCAAACATGGTCTAACTTTCAAAACGTGGGTGCCCTTGCTGAAACGCTTGATTTTGTAGGCCCAGCTGAAGGCACTATATTTGTTCGCCAATCGCAAATTAAATATACCACTGGCGCATGGTCTTTCTCATTAGAAAACCCAGAAAGTACAATTTCTACTACTAGCGGTATGGTAGTAACTGATGATGCATCATTGCCTGACTTTACAGCTCGTTACACACACAAAGCTGATTGGGGTAACATTGTTGTTGCAGCGCTTGCTCGCCAACTAACTTATAAAGTAGGCAGTGTTGATGCAGATGAAACATCTTTTGGTATTAGTGCGTCGGGTAAAATAAACCTTGGTGAAGACAACCTTAAATTTATGCTTACTCAAGGTAAAGGCTTAGGCCGTTACGTAGGCTTAAACGTTGCTCACGGCGCAGTACTTAATGGCGATGAACTAGATGCCATTGATTCGACTTCTGGTTTTGTTGCTTACCAGCACAAGTGGACAAGCCAATGGCGTTCAACATTCTTATACTCTTTCTTCTCTGCTGATAACAACACTGATTTATTAGCTATTTCTGGTGATCCGACTGAATCAAGCCAAAGCTATAGCGCTAACATTTTATATTCCCCTGTTAAACGCCTAACATTTGGAGCTGAGCTAAAACATGCTGAGCGTGAAACTGAAAGTGGCGTAGATGGCGATTTAGATCGTTTACAATTCTCTGTTAAATACTCTTTTTAATAACTAAAAAGCTAACTACTTTAAATAAGCGGCCTAGGCCGCTTTTTTTATAATTCAATTTAAGTTAAAAAAAACAACCATATTTTTATAAGTCATATCGCTTATCCTAATCATAATATTATTTACAGACTAAGTAATTTTCCCTAAAACAGCGTAAACGCGTTTACAAATGATAATAGTTTTTGTTTGAGTTTGTTAATTCTAAATAGTAGAATGTCCCAATTATTTAAATAAACTCAAATAATATTAAATATTAATTAAGGGAAAACATGAAACTCAATCGCACTTTTGCACTTTCTTCATTAGTTTTAGCTATGGGTTTTTCAGCTCAAGCGCAAGAAACACCAACTAAGAATACAGTTGAAAATAACAATGAACAAATGGAAGAAATATTAATAGTAGGTGTACGCCAAGATCGAGTTAGCCAAGGTGCTACCGGTTTAACTATGGAGCTTAACGAAACACCACAATCTATTAGTGTAATTGGCGCAGAGCAACTTCAAAACTTT
Source organism: Pseudoalteromonas sp. 78C3 (assembly GCF_002836695.1). Classification (NCBI taxonomy): domain Bacteria; kingdom Pseudomonadati; phylum Pseudomonadota; class Gammaproteobacteria; order Alteromonadales; family Pseudoalteromonadaceae; genus Pseudoalteromonas; species Pseudoalteromonas sp. 78C3. The sequence continues at coordinate 56,727 of NZ_PJAV01000169.1, read as the reverse complement.
GCAGCAAATAGTATTAATGACGCATTGAAAATGGCTACGGGTATTACTGTAGAACAAGGTGAAACTAACCGCACACGATACACGTCTCGTGGTTTTGATATTAAAAGCACTCAAGTTGATGGTGTTGGTCTACCTAATAACTGGGGCCTTGTTACTGGTGCTATGGAAAGTTACGGTTATGAAAAAATAGAAGTTATTCGTGGTGCTAATGGGCAATTAACAGGCGTTGGTAATGCAGCTGGTACTATTAATTATGTTCGAAAACGCCCAACAAATGAGAATGAAGGTGAAGTAGGTATTTCTGTAGGTACTTATGGTTTAAAGCGCTTACAAGCTGATTATTCATTTTTATTAACAGATTCTGGTAGCTGGGCTGCACGTGTTGTTGGGGCTGCAGAAAGCTCTGATTCATACCTTGATGGTTTAGAAAACGATCGTACTTACTTCTCTGCTGTAGTTGATGGACAACTTACTGGTAATTCAACACTTTCATTTGGTGCTTCACATCAAGATGCGAATACAGATGGAACCATGTGGGGAGGATTACCACTTTCATATGCCGATGGCACACAAGCGCAGTGGGATGTAAGTACAAGTACAACCCAAGAGTGGACTAAATGGGATACTCTTAATACCACAGCTTTTATTGAATATACTTATGTATTCGATAATAACTGGGAAATTAAAACAACTTATAATTACCAAGACTCAGAAGATCAAAGTAAATTACTTTACCTTTATGACGCTTATGGAATGTTTGATAGTGAAACTAATTTAGGTTTAGTCAGTATTCCTGGACGATATGATACAGAATTCTCAGCTGATTTATTTGATATAACAGCTAAAGGTGAGTACAGCTTGTTTGGTCAAGAGCATGAGTTAATGCTTGGTGGTAGTATTTCACAAAGTACATCTTACTCTTTTACTAACTCTTACGATGCAGCAACAACTGAAGCTTATGGTTTAGCGCCTGCTTTTCCATACGCATTAGATGCGATTGCTGAACCTATTTGGGGTGAACGAACTAAGTATGCTGATATTGATGTTACTTTAAAGCGTTTTTTTGGTTCTACTAAATTAAACCTAACAAGTGACTTATTTGTTATTGCGGGCTTTAACGCTATCGATTATGAGCGCACAGGCTTTAGCCAAGGCGTTGATATAGATAATGATGAAAGTGAGGTAAGCCCTTACCTTGCAACAACGTATGCAATTAATGATGATGTTAATGTATATGTAAGCTATTCCGATATTTATCAGCCACAAGAGCAGTACGATTACGATGGTAACTTTTTAGATCCAAGTAAAGGTGTTAATTACGAAGTTGGAGTGAAAACTCAATGGTTTGATGATCAACTACTTGCAACCTTTGCCGTATTTAGTGCAAAACAAGATAATATTGCAACTTATGCAGGGCTAAACGCATCTGGATTTACTTACTATAAAGGAGCTGATCAAGATACCCAAGGCTTTGAATTAGAATTAACCGGACACATAACTGATGATCTAAATGCTGTATTTGCATATACATACTTAGATATAAATGATGACGCAGGCGACAGTTCTCATGAATGGGAACCTGAAAATGTTGTTAATTTTTCATTAGATTATACGCTGCCTCAACTACCTGAGTTTCAGTTTGGTTTAGCCGGTAAATGGCAATCAAAAACAGAAAATATAGCCAGCAATGTTAAGCAGGATTCTTATTTACTTATGAACGCATTTGCTCGATGGGATGCTAGCGAAGACTTATCAATTCAAGCTAACATTGATAACATCACAGATGAAAAACATATTACTAGCTTAGCTAATGTCGGTTTTTATGGCTCTCCTATTAGCGGAAAAGTTAGCTTAACTTATCGCTTTTAAAGTTCTATTTTAATTAGGTCGCATTCTTTAACTATTAGGGCGTGCTTATCTTTGGTGGTTGAATTTGCAGCAGCATGTTTGGTTTTTAGGCAAGGCAGAGCCTATATAGTGTGGTTATTCCCCATAAATAGGCAATAACGCAGCATAAATACCAAACATGCGCTGCCCTTTGGGTTCTTTCTAGGGATGATTAACTCTTTGTTGCTCGATTTTTACTTAGTCCACTAGGTTACAAATCTCACGCCGCGATTTAACCGCCCCTAGATTGAACAAATTTTAATCCACAAAGATCAACACGCCCTAAAGAATGCTTTTATCTGATTAAAACGTATAGCGTATGATCGCTCTGCTCTTCATTTAGTATAGTAATTACTAATACAGTGCCTACTCATGCGCGATGTAACCGTAGATTTTTATAGGTTAAATTAAAAAACGACACATTTTTAATGTGTCGTTTTTATTTTTATCCGCTTTAAGTTTTTAATAACAAAAAAACGCTAATCATTACTGATTAACGCTTTTTAAAGCTCGGGTCAAATCAAGCTTAAAAACTCATTTGAGGCTGTTAAAGATCAGCGTCATCGCCCAACTTATCTTCACCATCATCTGGTTCAATAGTTGCTTTTAATAAAAGCATTTCGCGTAACTTGCCTTCAATCTCATCTGCAATTTCTGGGTTTTCTTTCAAAAACTTAATTGAGTTAGATTTACCTTGGCCAACCTTGTTGCCACAGTAGCTATACCAAGCACCAGCTTTTTCAACAATTTTATGCTTAACGCCTAGGTCAATTAGCTCGCCTTGCTTAGAAATACCTTCACCATACATGATGATAAATTCAGCTTGTTTAAACGGCGGCGCTACTTTGTTTTTAACAATTTTAACGCGAGTTTCGTTACCAACAACTTCATCGCCTTCTTTAACAGAACCAATACGACGAATATCAATACGTACCGATGCGTAAAACTTAAGTGCATTACCACCCGTTGTTGTTTCTGGGTTACCAAACATAACACCAATTTTCATACGGATTTGGTTAATGAAAATACATAACGTGTTAGAGCGTTTAATGTTACCAGTAAGCTTACGTAATGCTTGCGACATTAAACGTGCTTGTAAGCCCATGTGCGAGTCGCCCATGTCGCCTTCAATTTCAGCTTTTGGTGTTAGTGCAGCAACCGAGTCAATTACAACAACGTCTACCGCGCTTGAGCGTACTAACATGTCACAAATTTCTAGTGCTTGCTCACCAGTATCTGGTTGAGATACAAATAATTCATCTATATTTACACCCAATTTCTGGGCATATACTGGATCTAGAGCATGCTCTGCATCAATAAAGGCACATGTTTTGCCTTCTTTTTGTGCCTCTGCGATAACTTGTAAAGTAAGCGTTGTTTTACCAGATGACTCAGGTCCGTATACTTCAACAATACGTCCCATAGGTAAACCACCTATGCCTAAAGCAATATCAATACCTAATGAGCCTGTAGATACAGATTCAATGTTTAACGCTTTGTTATCACCCAATTTCATAATTGAGCCTTTACCAAATTGACGTTCAATTTGTGATAGTGCAGCGTCCAACGCTTTTTGTTTGTTATCGTTCATTTTATTCTCCAAATCCAGCTAATGGAATCAAGTATACTGTATGAAATCACAGTATCAAGCTAATTTTTTTATTTTATCTCATCTATTACACTTTTCAATGCAAATACAATAGCTTGCAGTCTAACTTGAGCCCTATCGCCAGAGAATACTTGTTTAAAGGTCAGTACTTTGTCATTAATTTGTATGCCAAACCACACAAGTCCCACAGGTTTACCTTCTGTTGCCCCGCCAGGTCCTGCAATACCCGATACAGCTATAGATATATTTGCATTTGTTGCTTTAATAGCACCTAATGCCATTTCACGCACTGTTTGTTCGCTCACAGCACCGTACTTTGCTAATGTGCTTGCACTTACATTTAGCAAATCTTGCTTTGCTTGGTTGCTGTAAGTCACAAATGCGCGGTCAATATAAGCAGAGCTTCCGGGCGTATCTGTAAGGGCATAACTCACTCCGCCACCAGTACATGACTCAGCACTAGTGATCCATAAGCATTTATCCGTTAAAATAGCGCCTAATTGCGCAGCAAGTGTTTTAATCTCTTGATGTAATTCCATATTCAGCCTTTGGGTAAATACATGTCGTTTGATCTTTATGCACCACACACTATAAAACAACAAACCCCTATGATGCAGCAGTATCTAAAAATAAAATCAGAGCATCGCGATATTTTATTGTTTTATCGTATGGGCGATTTTTACGAACTCTTTTTTGATGACGCTAAACGCGCCGCTCAATTACTCGATATTTCGCAAACACATCGCGGTAAAGCCGGTGGCGATCCTATCCCTATGGCGGGCGTGCCTTATCATGCAGTAGAAAACTACCTAGCACGCTTAGTTCAAATGGGTGAATCAGTGGCTATTTGTGAGCAAGTTGGTGACCCTGCAACCAGTAAAGGTCCTGTCGATCGTAAAGTTGTTCGTATAGTTACACCTGGTACAATTTCTGACGAAGCGCTTTTACAAGAACGACAAGACAACCTCCTTACCAGCGTTTGGCAAAGTAAAAAAGGTCTGTACGGTATCGCGTACCTTGATATTAACTCTGGTCGCTTTAACGTTGTAGAGGTTAACACCGACGAAGCCTTTAGCTCAACTATTCAGCGCTTAGCTCCGGCAGAACTTCTGTATAGCGAAAGCTTTGAAAACTTTCATTTAATTGAGCATATAAAAGGTGCCCGCCGCCGCCCAGAGTGGGAGTTCGACTTAGATACGGCCGAGCACTTATTATGCGATCAGTTTGGTACTAAAGATTTAGTTGGTTTTGGTGTTGATAAAGCCCACAGCGCGCTTGTTGCTGCCGGTTGTTTAATGCAATACGTAAAAGATACACAACGTATTGCACTGCCACATATTCGTGCAATTACACTTGAGCACAACGAACACGCTGTTATTTTAGATGCCGCTACTCGTAAAAACTTAGAACTTACCGTTAATTTATCAGGTGGGTTTGAAAATACACTTGCCCAGGTACTTGATAAAACAGCAACACCTATGGGCTCTCGTTTACTTAAGCGCCGTATTCATACACCTGTACGTAATAAAGACGAGCTAAATTCTCGCTTAAATGCAATTAGCGCTATTTTAGATGTACAACTGTGCGGCGAATTACACGAATCATTAAAAGAGATTGGTGATGTAGAGCGAGTTATTGCACGCCTAGCTTTATGCACAGCTCGCCCGCGCGATTTAACTCGCCTTCGCAGCGCATTACAAGCACTTGCGCCACTACACACTTTGTTAGGTGATGCTAACGATCCTCGTATAGCGGGTATTATCAAGCACTCGCCTGAGCTCCCTGATTTACAAGAGTTATTAGAACGTGCAGTGATAGAAAACCCACCGGTACTTATTCGTGACGGTGGCGTTATTGCCCCTGGTTACAACAGCGAACTAGATGAGTGGCGTAACTTAAGTAAAGGTGCAACCGATGTACTTGATCAACTAGAGTTGCGTGAACGCGAACGCACGGGTATTAGTACGCTTAAAATTGGTTATAACCGCGTACATGGCTTTTTTATTGAAGTAAGCCGCGCCAATGCCCACTTAGTGCCAGCCGACTACATTCGTCGTCAAACACTCAAAAATAACGAACGTTACATTATTCCAGAGCTTAAAGAGCACGAAGATAAAGTACTTGGTAGCCAATCAAAAGCCTTAGCGCTTGAAAAACAACTATACGAGGAGCTGTTCAGATTTATCGCTCCACATATTGAACAGTTGCAAATGATGGCAGCAGCACTGGCCGATTTAGACGTATTAAATAACTTGGCCGAACGTGCATTTGCACTCAATTATGCAAAACCAGAACTGTGCGATAACGACAATATAAGCATTAAACAAGGTCGTCACCCTGTTGTTGAACAAGTAATGAAAGAACCGTTTATTGCTAACCCTGTTGAATTAAACAGCCAACGTAAAATGTTGATTATTACGGGTCCAAACATGGGCGGTAAATCAACCTATATGCGCCAAACAGCACTTATTGTACTAATGGCTCACATTGGCAGTTATGTACCTGCAGACAGCGCTAAAATTGGTAATATTGACCGCATATTTACACGTATTGGTGCTAGCGATGATTTAGCATCAGGTCGCTCAACCTTCATGGTAGAAATGACCGAAACAGCGACTATTTTAAATAATGCCACGGCGCAGTCTTTAGTGTTAATGGATGAAATTGGTCGCGGTACAAGTACCTACGATGGGCTCTCGCTTGCGTATGCAACAGCCGATCATTTAGCGTCAAAAATATCTGCTAAAACATTGTTTGCTACGCACTACTTTGAGTTAACAGAACTTGCTGAACAAACAACAGGCCTTGTAAACGTGCACCTCGATGCAATAGAGCATAACGATACAATCGCCTTTATGCATACAGTACTTGATGGCGCAGCAAGTAAGAGCTTTGGCTTACAGGTAGCTGCTCTTGCGGGTGTGCCAAAAGCTGTTATTGCACAAGCAAAGCAAAAACTTAAGTTACTTGAAAATCATCAAAGCGTTACTGCACCAAATACAGAGCAACAAGCCTTTACTTTTAATAACGAAATTGCACAAAGTACACCTTCAGAAGTAGAAGAACAATTAAGCGCAATTGACCCTGATAATTTATCGCCACGCCAAGCGCACGATTTGTTATATAAACTAAAAGCATTGTTGTAATTTATATCATCTAATTTACAAGCATAAAAAAGCCGAAGAATAAATTCTTCGGCTTTTTAACACACATAGTCTCTTATACTATTTAACTAGTTACGAAAACTGATTAAACAAGCTATCTGTACTTAAACCTTCTTGTTGCAAAATGTCTTTTAAACGACGTAATGCCTCTACCTGAATTTGTCTTACACGCTCACGTGTTAAGCCTATTTCACGACCTACATCTTCAAGTGTAGATGGCTCGTAGCCAAGTAATCCAAATCGACGAGCTAACACTTCGCGTTGTTTAGGGTTCAATTCACCTAACCAATCTACAATGTGTTTATTAATATCATTATTTTGTACTTCGCCTTCAGGGCCTGCACTTTTTTCATCTGGGATGATATCAAGCAGTACACTGTCGTTTTCACCACCAATCGGCATATCAACCGATGCTATTCTCTCGTTTAAACGTAGCATTTTAGTTACGTCTTCAACGGGTCTGTCTAGGCAAGCTGCAATTTCGTCAGCTGTTGGTTCATGGTCAAGTTTTTGAGTTAATTCACGCGCTGTACGTAAGTAAACATTAAGCTCTTTAACTACATGGATAGGTAAGCGAATGGTACGCGTTTGGTTCATAATGGCACGTTCAATTGTTTGACGTATCCACCATGTAGCGTAAGTAGAAAATCTAAAGCCACGTTCAGGGTCAAATTTTTCAACAGCGCGAATTAAGCCTAAGTTACCTTCTTCAATTAAATCGAGTAGAGCAAGGCCACGGTTATTGTAACGGCGTGCTATTTTAACAACTAAACGTAAGTTACTTTCAATCATACGTTTGCGTGAGGCTTCACAACCTCGAAGTGATTTGCGAGAAAAAAACACTTCTTCTTCTGCGCTAAGCAAAGGAGAAAAACCAATTTCGCCTAAATAAAGTTGGGTTGCATCAAGGTTTTTAGTTACTTCTTCTTTTGCAAAGATTTCATCGTCTTCTACTTTATCTAGTAAAGTTGTGCTTTCATCAGCAGCGATGTCATCGAATTTCTCGTCAGTCGTAGTGTGTTTGTCAAGTTTTGCTGCGCTAGCCATAAGCCTTCTCCCGAGCAATTATCAATACCTGAAAATTAGGGTAGGTATTTAGCAGGATTGACAGCTTGCCCTCGGTAGCGAATTTCAAAACGAAGCGCGGTGACCGGAGATTCTGAATTACCAATTTCTGCTATTTTTTGTCCTGCCTTAACCTTCTGCTTTTCTTTAACAAGTAATTTCGAGTTATGTGCATAAGCACTTAGGTAATCATCATTATGTTTCAATATGATTAAACTACCATAACCTCGTAGAGCGTTACCCGCGTATACCACTGTTCCTTGTGCCGCAGCTAAGACTGAAGCCCCTTTACGATTAGTAATCTGTAAACCTTTATAACCGTTTTCCTTATTAGAAAAGCGTTTGGTAATTTTGCCCTTTGCAGGCCAAAACCAATTAACTTTACTGCTCGACAAACGTTTAGCATTACTAACTTTGTTACTGGCTTGTTTCTGAACATACTCTCGTTGTTTTGGAGGATCAAGCTCTTTCTTTAATATTATGTTATTTTTTTGTGTGTTTTTTATAGACTTTTTACTCGAATTCGTATATTTTTCATCCCTTTTTGTTTTTTCGGGCTTGGGGGTTAAGGAGATGTTTTGCCCAGGGAAAATTGTGTAAGGTGATGGAATTGAATTGTTTTTTGCAAGTAATCTAAAATCTTTACCGGCGCTAAAGGCTATTGAATAGAGCGTATCACCTTTTTGCACCTTATAAACATCGCCATTTATGTTAATGGTATGACCTAAATCATTAACATTATTATTTAGGCTGCTAACAGGCGCTGGAATATGGCGAGAAGAGCAACCAGAAAGAAAAACACCAACAAATATAGTCACATACAGTAAAAACTGTTTATTCATTGTATTTTTCTCCCAAATTAGACAATTGATATTTTTAACGCTTAACGCAATAAAAAGTACGCTAGCGCAATTAATACCACTAATCCCCAACCAAGTATTTCAATATATTGACGTAATTTTGCTTCCATTTTAGCCCCGCCCCACTTCATTAAGGCTGAAACTAAAAAGAATCGCGCACCACGTCCAATCGCCGATGCGAGTAAAAATGGTAAAAATGCCATTTGTAAAACACCTGCGCCAATGGTAAATACTTTATATGGTATAGGCGAAAAACCAGCTAAAAACACAACCCAAACACCGTAATCTTTAAACCAATTTAATGCGATATCAAACTTTTCTTGCCAGTGCATTTGTGCAATCAATGGCTCAACAACGGGTTCAAATAGCCAAAAACCAAGCAAATAACCAACTACTCCACCAACAACCGATGCTATTGTGGCAAAGCTTGCAAAACGCCATGCTTTTTTGGGCTGTGCAAGCGACATAGGTGCAAGCATTACATCAGGCGGTATCGGAAAAAAAACTGACTCTGCAAAGCTCATTGCAGCTAAATAACGTTCCGCATGGCGGTGCTTTGCCCACACTAGGGCCATATCGTATAACTTGGTAAACAACTTCAAAATGAATTCCTATTCAATATCGCCAGGTACTAACGGCACAAATCTAACGGGAGCAATAACATGCTCTTTATAATTATCGCCTTCGCGGATAACCATTACTAATTTTTGATCGCTCTCACCAATGGGCGCTAATAACACGCCTCCATCGGCTAACTGAGCAAGTAAGTCTTGCGGAACTTTAGAGGCCGCAGCAGTCACTATAATACCATCAAAAGGTGCTTGTGATTGCCAGCCTTGCCAACCATCACCATGCTTCATGGTTACATTATATAAATCGAGTTGCTGCAATCGACGCTTTGCCTGCCACTGAAGCGTTTTAATACGCTCTACCGAATAAACCTTTGTAAACGTTTTGGCTAATATTGCAGTTTGATATCCAGAGCCAGTACCAATTTCCAGCACTTTATTGCGCACACCAGCTAAGCGAAGTAGCTCTGTCATGCGCGCTACTATATAAGGCTGGGAAATAGTTTGCCCTTGCCCAATAGGTAGCGCCGTATTTTCATAAGCTTTGTGTTTTAGCACATCGTCTACGAATATGTGTCGCGGAATATCAGCTATAGCACTCAGTACTTGTGTATCTTCAACGCCTTCGCGCTTTAGTAAGTCAGATAGCGCTTTTGCACTGCGGGTATAATTAGCGAGCACGATTAATCTCCAAATCGGCTAACCAGTCTCCTACTGCTTTTAGGCTGTCTTTGGCTGTCATATCAACACTTAATGGCGTAACAGAGGCATAACCGTTATTGATTGCGTAAAAGTCGGTACCCTCACCTGCATCGCTTTCTATGCCCAGCGATCCATACCAATAAATATCTCGACCCCAAGGATCGGTTTGTTTGGTCATGGTTTCTGCTTTATGACGAGCACCTAAACGTGTTACTTGCACCCCTTTTAATTCACTTAGTGGAATATCTGGCACATTTATATTTATTATTTGATCTTTTGGAAGCGGATGCGAAGCCAAACCTTTAATAATATTTACGGTAACAGCAGCGGCTGTTTCAAAATGCTCGCCCTTATGTGAGCAAAGCGATACTGCAATTGCAGGTAAGCCTAAATGGCGACCTTCAGTTGCAGCGGCAACAGTGCCAGAGTAAAGCGTATCATCACCTAAATTGGCACCATGGTTAATACCAGCAACAACAAGGTCTGGTTTTTCATCAGCTAACTGATTTACACCTAAATGTACACAATCAGTAGGTGTGCCATTAACCGACATAAAACCATTTTCGAGTGTAGTCGCTCGTAGCGGGTTCATTAGTGTTAAAGAATTACTCGCGCCACTACAGTTGCGATCAGGTGCCACAAGGGTTACATCTGCAATTTGTATAAGCGCCTGATATAAAACCGCAATGCCTTTAGCATTTACGCCATCATCGTTACTTAACAGTATCTTCATTTATGTCATTATCCTTTTCTTTACGCTCTCGAGGGCTAGCATCTTTATAATCCACCAGCTCACGTAATAATGCAGTTGCAAAACACCCTTTTGGCAAACCAAAACTCAGTTTTAAACTGGTTTCATCTATGGTCTCAACCGTTAAGTTTTGCGGAATTAAACGCAGCATTCTGCGCTCATTTTTAAGGCCTAGCTCACCTAAGCCATCGCACCATGTTTGGAAAGGTTCAAGCCATATTTTTTCTTGTTCGGTCAAACCTTTTTCGCTTTTCCCCACCATAGGTGCCGACATCATAATATCGCCAGTGGCTAATCGTTCTATGTTTTCGTCGTTAATTACATCTTCAAAAAATGCATTACTGCCGCTGAGCATAAATACTTCACGGTGCATTGTTTTAGCTAAACCATGCTCTTTAACACGTAAATTTACTATTTGATTAAACACATGAGAACGCGCTGCTGAAATAATAATGCCGCGCAGTTTTTTATCGCGAATGCGCTCCCCAGCAAACATTTTTTCAGCCATTACTAAGTTATGACCGCCATGCCCAAAGCGTTGTTCACCAAAGTAATTAGGCACACCTGCGCGTACTGCATTAATACGGCATAAAATATCAAGGGGCTTGGTTACATTACGAAGCGTAATAGTAAATCTATTACCTTTGTGGCAACCCGTACGTAATTTACGGTCGTGGCGCTGTTGCGACACAATAAAAATACTCTCGCTATTTAAATCGCTAAAATCGATAGGCTTTTTAATCGGTACTTTTACACTAAACCACTGTGAGCACACTCCGTGGCGATCTTTCATGCCGGCGTAACTTACGTCTCGCGGTGAAACACCCGCACGTTGTGCAATTAGCTTTGCAACGTATTGCGTATTTTCGCCTTTTTTAACCACCTGTAAACACACGTGTTCGCCACTGCCGGTAAATTCTATACCTAGGTCTTCATCAACCATAAAGTCTTCAGCAGTGGTTTTAAAATCAGCTTTAGAAAGCGGTGCACCGTATAAATAATTTAAATCGCTCATGCGTTTTTTGTACTCGCAAGCTCTTTACTCATAATAACCACCGCATGGCTAGAAATGCCTTCCCTGCGCCCTTCAAAGCCTAGCTTTTCGGTAGTAGTGGCTTTAACGTTAATTTGGCTAAGGTCACAATTTAAATCGCTGGCTAAATTAGCACGCATAGCTTGAATGTGTGGCAGCATTTTTGGCGCTTGTGCAACAATAGTCACATCGCCATTGCCAATTACATAACCTTGCTCTTTAGCTAAGCTCACCACATGGCGAAGTAAAATACGGCTGTCGATATTTTCATACTCGCTAGCCGTATCTGGAAAGTGCTTACCAATATCACCCATTGCAAGCGAGCCTAAAATAGCATCACATAATGCATGAATAGCGACATCGCCATCTGAGTGCGCTAAAAAGCCTTGTGGATAATCAATTTTTTCACCACAAATAGTTAACGGGCCTTCGCCGCCAAATTTATGTACGTCAAAACCATGGCCAATTCGTATCATAATGCACTCTCGTTTTGTTGTTTATGTAATAAAAACCCAGCCAAATCTAAATCCTCTGGCGTGGTTATTTTAATATTATCGCTGCGCCCTGCCACAAGCTTTACCGGTTTGCCCGCCCATTCAATAGCACTGGCTTCGTCTGTAATAGTTGCCCCACTTGCTAATGCGTTTTGAAGTGCATTTTTAAGCTCGTCATATTTAAAAAATTGTGGGGTAAGTGCTTGCCATAAATCGTCTCGTGGCACAGTTTGTAGGGCATGTGTGTGGCCACGTTTTATAGTGTCTTTTACTTTGCTAGCTAAAATACCGCCTTCATCAGCACACATGCATTCATCAATTAAGCGTTCTATATCACTAATATTAACTAACGGGCGGGCAGCATCGTGCACCAACACCCATGTAGGCGGGTTAGGCGCTAAAAAAAGTAAGCTATTGAGTACTGAATCTGCACGCTCTTTACCGCCACTGGCTCGCACAATGCGCTTATCAAGCAGTGGGAGTTCGTCAAAATAGGGGTCGCTGTCGCTAAGGGCAACAACAATAGTGCGTAATTGAGATAATTGAGAAAGTTTAGCTAAGGTGTGTTCTAAAATGGTTTTACCGGCTAATTGTATATATTGCTTAGGCGCATTGTGCTGCATTCTACTGCCAACGCCCGCAGCAGGTACAATTGCTGCAATAGTCTGTTTATTTGTCATATTGTTTGCCCGGTAAAACACGAATAAATGTTTCGTCCGGTTTAATCATTCCCAATTCGTTGCGTGCACGCTCTTCAATGCCTTCCTGGCCAAGCTTTAAATCTTCAATATCTGCTTTAAGTACTTTATTACGTTTAATGAGCTTTTCGTTGGTTTCTTGATGCGACGCTACAGCACCTTTTAGCCGTGTGTAGTCTTGTAAACCATTATGACCAAACCATAATCTGTATTGTACAAACAGTGCTAAGCACAGTAAGCCAACTTGAAAAATACGCATTTAACACTCCTTATTTTAAATTCCAAATACCTTAACTTTAATACGCTAAGGGGCGCTTTAAATTGCGCCAATTAATACTACCCGCTAAAAGCATTTCGCGTAGTGATAAAACCCGTGGCATACAACGCTTCGAAAATTGCCACTGATGCCCGCAACATGCAGCGGTTAAACTCACTTTACTTGGCTTTATTAACTGAGCATTTTGCTGCTCTAGCCCATTTCCTAAAAAATCAAACCAACCAAGCTCGTTACAATGCAGCTTATTTTCGCCTAACTGATCGATACTGTCTATTCTAAGACGCACCTGATCGTAGCCATGTAATATAACGGGCACTATAAGCCCCACTTTGGCATACGTTTGATAAAAAAGTTCATTAGCTTGAACATTCACATCGGGTGGGGTCGGTTTTTGCTTTTCAAGCCACGTACCATTTTGCGCGTCCAGCGTAAAAGGCGTGTCACCATTGGCAACTAACGTTGCAGCTCGCTCAATATAATAAGGTAGGCTTTTTAACTGACGGCGCAGTTTATCGGCATTAGGCTCTGCAACTAATCGCTGAACCTCACGCTGATAAAACGCATTGCACAATTGTGCATACAACACTTTTTGTGCATCAGTTTGCCAAATTTCAACTTGCTGCTGAGCACCAAGTGACTGATTTTTAGCGACCAAAAGCTGTACTCAAAAATATTCAGATAAATGTTTTATAACACAGTATTGAATGTTTTTTAAGCGCAGCGCACTAATTAAGCGCTTGGCTTTTCACCTAATTTTGCTTTACCTGATTCTAAAAATTGCACAACCGTATTACGCTTTTTACCAATCAGCAAACTGCCATCAGCTAAAAACATAAAGTTTTGCCAATTGCGTTTAAATACATCAAATGTTGTTTCGATAATATTATCGCGTGCCATACAAAAATAAACAGTGGTGTTAGCTTCCCAATCTAAAAACGTTAAGATTGCTTCTGGTGGTTGCGCATCACCATTTTCCCACGCATCTTGCCAATCTACTTCTTGGCTAAAGCTTTTTTCTTGGCCACACCAATCGGTGTCTTCAAAAAAATCTGGGTGATCAAACTCACGGCTTACCATGGTTGTCCAAAGTACGGCTGCGCGCTCATCTCCCATAGGCTTTATTTTTACTGCGTCTTCATCTGATACAGGTAAGTCTTTATGACGAAAAACCCATGCTTTTTTGTAATCATCTAGCGAAATATAGTTCATAGTATTGGCAAATTAGTTAACATTAAAAGTGCAAAGCCAAATTATACAAGAGATCAAAACATGACTACAGCAATAAAACCACTTTCACTCAAACCAGGCATATACCAACACTACAAAGGGCCGCAATACAAAGTTGTTCATGTTGCCACCCATAGCGAAACCGAGGAGCAGCTTGTGATTTATCAAGCGCTATATGGTGAATTTGGTATGTGGGCGCGCCCACTTAGTATGTTTTTAGAAACTGTTGAAAAAGAAGGTGAGGTCATACCGCGTTTTGCCTACCTTGGACCTGCCGTTTAACTATGGCATTATAGCAAAACAACTTACTCCTCAGACCAGACAAGGGTACACCGTGCAATTTAATTCAACTGACAATTACATAGCGAGTAGCGCGCTTAAACAAGCTGTAAATGCTGCCATTATGCTTGAAAAACCACTTTTAATTAAAGGCGAACCTGGCACAGGTAAAACTATGCTGGCTGAGGAGTTGGCTAAAAGCCTAGATACCACGCTTATTCAGTGGCACATAAAATCGACCACTAAAGCGCAGCAAGGCTTATACGAGTACGACGCGGTTTCGCGCCTGCGCGACAGCCAATTAGGTGACGAGCGCGTACACAACATTAGTAACTACATCGTTAAAGGTAAGCTTTGGCAAGCGTTTACATATGCAGAGCTTAATGGCAAACGCCCAGTACTATTAATTGATGAAATAGACAAAGCCGACATAGAGTTCCCAAACGACTTACTACTTGAGCTCGATAAAATGGAGTTTCATGTTTATGAAACTAACGAGCGTATTGTCGCAAAAGAGCGCCCTATTGTGATCATCACATCAAATAACGAAAAAGAATTACCGGACGCATTTTTACGCCGCTGCTTTTTTCATTACATTGATTTTCCTAGCAGCGATGAAATGCAGCAAATTATTGACGTGCACTACCCTAACGTTAAACAGGATTTAGTACGCCAAGCACTTGAAGTGTTTTTTAATCTGCGCGAAGCTAACGGCCTTAAAAAGAAGCCATCCACCAGCGAATTACTCGACTGGCTTAAACTGCTTATGGCAGAAGACATAGACGCTAAAACACTGCACGACAAAGCTAAAAAAGGCGGTTTAATGCCAATGTTTGGCGCATTACTTAAAAATGAGCAAGACATAAGCCTAATCGAAAAACTCGCGTTTATGAGTCGTCGCTAACATGTTAGTACAGTTTTTTTTCACGCTACGTAAATACCGTTTACCAGTAAGCCTGCGCGAGCTACTCGATTTAATAAACGCCTTAAAAAAAGGCGTTATATTTGCCGACGTAGACGCCTTTTACCATTTAGCACGCACCATAATGGTAAAAGACGAAACGCACTTTGACCGATTTGACAAAGCCTTTAGCGACTATTTTAGTGGTATTGCTGACCTCGATTTGCTCGAGAGCTTAAAGCAACAGCACAACTTACCTGAAGACTGGCTACGTAAAGAATTCGAAAAAAACCTAAGCGAGGAAGAAAAAGCCCAACTTAAAGCCATGGGCGGACTCGACGAGCTTATGAAAACCCTAAAAGAGCGTTTAGAAGAGCAACAAAAACGCCACGCAGGCGGCAATAAATGGGTGGGCACTGGCGGCACATCACCTTTTGGTGCGTACGGCTATAACCCAGAAGGCATGCGCATAGGGCAAGACGGCAACCGTAATCGCCAAGCGGTAAAAGTGTGGGACAAACGAGAATACAAAAACCTCGACACCGACAGAGAAATTAGTTCGCGCACAGTTAAACTCGCCCTTAAAAAGTTACGTAAGTTTGCCCGCACTGGCGCAAGCGACACGCTAGATTTAAACGAGACTATTCGCGCTACCGCAAAGCAAGGTGGCATGCTTGATGTAAAAATGGCGCCCGAGCGCCACAATGCAGTAAAAGTACTCATGCTGTTTGATATTGGCGGCTCAATGGATGACTACATTCATACCTGCGAAGAGCTATTTAGCGCAGCCCACAGCGAATTTAAACATTTAGAATTTTACTACTTTCATAACTGTTTATACGAGCACGTTTGGCAAGACAACGCGCGCCGCCATTCAAACGTGATTGACACCATGACGCTCATAAACAAGTTCACCAGCGACTATAAAGTAATATTTGTCGGTGACGCCACTATGGGACCTTACGAAATAGCTTATGCGGGCGGCTCGGTAGAACACTACAATGAAGAGCCCGGCAGTGCATGGTTACAACGAGTCACAAACCACTTTGATAAAGTCGCCTGGCTCAACCCACAACCCGTTGAACACTGGCCGTACTATCAATCAATTGGCTTTATAAAAGAGTTAATGAACAACCGCATGTATGCGCTGAGCTTAGATGGGATAAGTAGAGCAATAAAAGAGCTAAGTTAGATGCGAATTAACGACAGTTCAGTGCCAGCAGCGGACCCTCAAAGCGTTTATCTGAAACTCTGTTGGGTGGCTTCGCCACTTATCCGACAAAAATGATGAATTTACTAAAAACAACACGACTTACCGCGTTGCAAATAATACTCGCATAAATTGCGCCATCGAAGACAACAAAATTGTTGTACCCCGAAAATCACTTAATACTCAATTTTAAGATGTTTATCAGCGGAGAACAGTTGAACATAAGGTTTTCTCCTAACTTCATTCATTAACTCCCAGTAACAGTTTTTCGTAAACTGGGTTTTTATGTTATCAGGAATCAAGTACTTATAACTACCTTCATCTCTATTTATCCATGTATGACTACGCTGAAATTCTGGAAGCAAATAAAAGTGTATCCCCCAGCGTATATTATTTATCATTTCGCAAAGGTAGCTAGCGTGGTAGCTTAATATGTCTGTATGAAACCTTTCATGGAAGTCTTCAAGCGCTAGGAATGATTCTTCTTCTGATATGTTTTTACCATTCTTTTGAAATATTTTGCGGAGATCATTTGCTGTTTTAGTAAGCCAGCCAAGACTGTGCTTGCAGGTATTACCGCAGATTTTTATAAAATCAAAACGTCGAATTTTTAAGTCTATATTTAGCTCTATAGAAGGAAACCACGTATCTACGCTAACTTCTTCCTCAAGCCATTCTTTAAGAATAAAAACATTTTTTTTGAGACAAGCAATTGAGTTGCTGGCATTGAAGGATGGTCTGTCACATACTTCTCTTAATGCCTTGAGACAAGACGAAGAGTTATTAAATAAACCTTTATCAAGATTGGATAAGAAATCCACAAGTAAGATGTTAAATACTTTTTTGTGAGTACTTGACGAAAAACCTACGATGACATCAGTATTTCGTTTCGGGAAATTCATGGCCTCATGATTCACCATTTCATCTATTGCTTCTGTTATAACTTTCAGCTGAATTGATTCAATTTCAATGGCGTTGTATTTCATAAGGATCTACAACTCAGCTATATGATTCAATGTTTCAGGATGACGCTGCACAAGCTTTAGCAATGTTATCGCTTGCCCATTCGGTGCACTGCGTCCTTGTTCCCAGTTTTCGAGCGTTCTTGCTGAGGTATGTAGAATGTTTGCAAATACACCGCGCGACATATTAAATGTTTCTCGAATATTTACTATTTCATCAGGTGAGATAGCAAGGTCGGTAATATTATTTACCGTATGAGTACGTAACGTAAGCTTTCCTTGTGAATGCGCTTTAGCATCATTCAGTGCTGTAGTTAATTCTGAAAATAAATCACGTTTGCTCATTGCGCCACACCTCTAAGAATTCTTTTAATTGCTTTTTCTGATCTGCTGTTAAATCGGTTACTTCGTTTTTACTGTAAATAGTGAGTAAATAAAAACGTCTTTTGTCATCCAAGTAATAATATATAACTCTTGAACCACCACGTTTACCCTTTCCTTTGCTCGCAACTCGTATTTTACGTAAGCCGCCTGTTCCTTGAATAACATCGCCCTGTTTTGGGTTAACCATTAGATCTGCTTGAAATAAACGATACTCGTCATCACTCAAGTACAACTCTCGGTACTTTTCGAATATGTTTGATTCAACAAATAGGCTTTTCATATATTAAAGTATACGCAGATAACGTATAAATTCAATTAAAGATTTTAAACAAGTAACGGCAGGTATTTTTTGCTTTAGCTAAAGCGCTTTACTCATAAACAAACTGTACGGGTCTAGCTCATAATCACCAAAGGGTTCGCATTCTTTAAAACTAAACTGAGTATAAAGCTTTTGCGCGGGTAAAAATGCCTCTGCGGTACCGGTCTCTAAACTTAGTGTTTTATAACCACGCAGTGTTGATTGCTCAATAATATGCGTGAGTAACTTAGCGGCTATGCCTTGGCGTAAATAATTACTTGATGTGCGCATTGACTTAATTTCGCCATGCGTTGTATTTAGCGTTTTTAAAGCGCCAACACCCGCTAAATTATTATCAATCCATAAGCTATAAAAAGTTATATCGGGCTGAGTGAGTTTACTCACATCAAGTGCATGTACGCTCTCAACGGGCGAGTGTTTTAACATATCGTTATGATGCGCTTGTAGTAACTTTATAACGTGTGGGTTTGAAAGTTCACCTATTCTAATATCCATTTATACCTCGTTTAATCCTAGAATTTAATGCTTTAGGGCTTTAATTAAAACCCTAAAGTAAGTGGCTGTATTTAGAATGCTAGTTTCCACACTACAAAAGCGACAGCAAACCCAACTAAGTACACCAAACCTAACCACGTTAAACTACGTAGTAAAACGCTATGCTTAATAGCAGGCTCTGATCGCACAAGGCTAAAGTTGAGCCATGCAAATACAGGCGTTGTAACAAATGAAAGTGTCATAGCAAACGTAAGCATGGGGCCAAGGGCTGATTTAAAAAATAAAATAACGGCCATACCGGCAAGTGCTTGTAGTATTAACCAAATATTTAGACTGTGTTTTGATTGCTTAAAGCCAAGTAGTTTATGAGATTCGTTAAGCGTACGGGCGTAGCCATCTAGCACGGTGAGTGTAGTGCCAAACATACATAAAAAGGCGATTGCTGATACAAGCGGCCTTGCCCACTCGCCTATTGTTAATGCGTACATATCAATAAGCTGCTTGGCAAACGCGACACCGCCGAGTTCTATACTACTGGTTTGCCCGTACTGCACTAATACACCTAAGCTAAAAAATACCAAGGCTAAGCCAGCTGTAAGCCAGTAACCTACGTTAAAATCGAACAAGCCTTGGCTTTTAGAAACTGTTTGCTGCGCTTGTTTTTCTTTTAGCCATAAAGAACTTAATGCCGATATTTCGATAGGGGCTGGCATCCAGCCCATTAAAGCCACCATAAAGCTAAGCATGGCAAGTTCATACGGTGAAGGTCCCACATAATCAGCAGGTGCCATTGGGCCGTTACTAAATGCAATGGCAAGGGCAATCAAAGTAGCGAGCGTAAGCAGCCCCATAATGCCTTTGGCAACTTTATCTAGCGCTTTAAAGTGTCCAAGTAGCAATATAACTAAACATACACCCAGCAGCATCCAACAAAGCAAGGTTACTTCAATAACCATGGGTAAGGCGTAATGCAGTAAGCTTGCAGTAAGCAGCAATACGCCGGCGGTATTAACAATGGCGGCTACAATGTTTAAGCCAATAAAACTGTAGAAGTAAAACGGGCCTTTGCTTTTATAGCCCTCCACTAGGCTATTTTTAGTGGCGAGTGTGTATTCCATACCAAAGCGAAAAAATGGGTACTTTAAAACATTAACAACGAGGATAAGCCAAAATAATTGCCAGCCAAATATTGCCCCAGCTTGCGTAGAGGCAACTAAGTGAGAACCGCCAATAGCGGCTGTTGCCATGAGTATTCCAGGTCCAAGCGCACCTAGTCGAGACTTCCATACTGCTTTTGTTGTGTGCATTAATTTCTCAAAATATGTGTGTTGTGTGTTCTTTTTATCAGGGTCTGTTGACCTTTCAGGATTGAAATTTATTCAATCTAGGGGCGATTTAATCGCAGCGCGAGGTTTGTAACCTAGTGGGCTAAGTAAAAATCGAGTAATAAAGAGTTAATCGTCCCTAGGCAGAACCCTTTGGGCAGCGTATGTTGGGCTTTTATGCTGCGTTATCGCCTATTTATGGGGAACAACCACACTACATAGGCTCTGCCTTGCCTAAAAGCCCAACATACAGCTGTAAATTCAACCTCGAAAGATAAACAGACCCTAACCTTTATAATTAATAAACTGCAAGAACGCATAACTTACCTAAATTACAGGCAATAAAAAAGAGCCATACGGCTCTTTTTTACAATACTTTGTGACTAAATTTTATTTAAGATCCATCTCTTGGATGATCTCGTGTGCGATTTCAGGTGTAGTGCTAACAGGCTTTTCGTGTAAGTTTGCTTTTATCTGCCCTTTTCGATGTTTTAGTGCTGCATCGAGTTTTTTAGCTGCACTTGCAATGGCAGGGTACATAACTTCGTTTTCCCCTTTTACCGATATGCGCGTGCCTTCATAATTAGTGCTAATTTCAGCTTGGATTTTATGATGTTCTTTAGACAAAATAATTTCGAGTGCAATAAGCGATGGGAAATGGCTCTCGATTTTTGAAAATTTTTCGTTGATGTGCTCTCTAATAGAGTCAGTAACTTCAACATGGTGACCAGAAAGATTAATTTTCATAGGGTATCCTTTTATTTGTTACCTCATAAATAGTATTGGGGGCTATTTAGATTAACACAAGGAAAAAAGAGAGATATTTGAGGTTTATTTGCGGTTTTTGGTGATTTAAATCATGTGTTGCGCAAAGTTTATGCAAAGCCCATAGTGCATGGGCTTTCAGACGTCTAGCTGTACTGATTAATCTGTGTACGAACAACAGTAGTCAGCAAAATCAGATACTTTTACTTTAAAGCTTACATTTGCATCAACATTAAACGATTCACCCGCGTTAAATGTTTTCCATTCACTTGTACCTGGTAATAAAATATCCCATTGGCCAGCTAAAAGCTCCATGCATTCTTTTTGGTTTGTATCAAAAACAAACTCACCTGGTTGCATAAAGCCTAACGTTTTCGCTTCGCCATCACCTAAAATAACGGTACGACTTGACACTTTTCCGTCAAAATATACATTGGCTTTTTTTACTACACTCACGTTATCGAACTTTGGCATTTTTAGCTCCTGCTATTAATTTAAGATTTTTATTTATAAATTTTATCGCACTACCTTGCCTGATAGCTTACTTTCTTGCAAGGAAAGCTGCATTGTTCAAGGTGAAGTTGCTTCATGTAAGGGCATAAAAAAACCCGCAACATGTGCGGGTTTTTCAATTACTTACTTTATTTAATCAAAGCGATTAAAAAAGCTCGTTTGCTTTGCTTACAATGTTTGCCACTGTAAAACCAAAGTGCTCAAACAGCTCGCCTGCAGGTGCTGACTCACCAAAGGTAGTCATACCTACTACTGCGCCGTTTAGGCCTACGTACTTGTACCAGTAGTCAGCAATACCTGCTTCTACTGCTACGCGGCGTGAAACAGATGCCGGTAATACGCTTTCTTTGTATGCTGCGCTTTGATCTTCAAAGGCATCAGTACATGGCATAGATACAACACGTACCTTTTTACCTAGGCTGCGTAGTTCACTTGCTGAATCTTGTGCTAGTTGCACTTCAGAACCCGTTGCAATGAAAATAATCTCTGGGTTGCCGTCACAGCTAAGGATGTAACCACCCTTTTTAACATCTGCTAATTGCTGTGCGTCACGCGTTTGTTGCTCAAGACCTTGGCGAGTAAAGATTAACGATGTAGGACCATCTTTACGCTCAATAGCTTGTTGCCATGCAATTGCCGACTCAACTTGGTCACATGGACGCCAGTTGTATAGGTTAGGCGTTAAACGCATGCTTGCAATTTGCTCTACTGGTTGGTGAGTTGGACCATCTTCACCTAAACCAATTGAATCGTGCGTGTATACAAAAATGCTTGGTTGCTTCATTAATGCAGCCATACGTACGGCATTTTTTGCATATTCAACAAACATTAAGAACGTAGCACCGTAAGGAATAAAACCTTTATGAAGCGCAATACCATTCATAATTGCCGACATACCAAACTCACGCACACCGTAATAAATGTAGTTACCGCTTGCATCATCGCGTGTTAAACCTTTAGAGCCATCCCAAATTGTTAAGTTTGAGCCAGCTAAATCGGCTGAGCCACCCATAAATTCTGGTAATAACGGACCAAACGCATTTAATGCATTTTGCGATGCTTTACGAGACGCTGGGTTTGCTGGGTTTGCTTGTAATTGCTCAATATACGCTTGAGATTTTTCAGCCCAATCGCCAGGAAGTTCGTTATTAATACGACGCTTGTATTCAGCTGCAAGCTCTGGGTATGCTTTTGCGTATGCTGCAAATTTTTCGTCCCAGCTTGATTCAAGCTGTTGACCTTTTTCTTTGCCATCCCACTGTGCGTAAATATCATCAGGAATTTCGAAAGCATCGCCAGTCCAACCTAAAAATTCGCGAGATGCTTTAATTTCATCATCACCTAGTGGAGCACCGTGACAATCATGGCTGCCTGATTTATTAGGTGAGCCGTAACCAATAATTGTTTTACAACAAATTAGTGAAGGTTTATCGGTAACGCTTTTTGCTTCTGCAATTGCAGCACTTACAGCATCGCTGTCGTGGCCATCAACACCACTAATTACATGCCAACCGTATGCTTTAAAGCGAGCTGGCGTGTCATCTGTAAACCAACCTTCTACTTCGCCATCGATTGAGATGCCGTTGTCATCCCAAAATGCAACAAGTTTACCCAGACCTAATGTGCCTGCAAGTGAACCTGATTCATGAGAAATACCTTCCATAAGGCAGCCATCGCCCATAAATGCATAGGTAAAGTGATCAACAATATCGTGACCTTCACGGTTAAACTGTGCAGCTAGCGCTTTTTCAGCAATTGCCATACCTACGGCATTTGTGATCCCTTGACCTAATGGACCCGTAGTAGTTTCGATTCCTGGTGCATAGCCATATTCAGGGTGACCTGGTGTTTTAGAATGCATTTGACGGAAGTTTTTAATTTCGTCCAGTGGTAAGTCGTAACCACTTAGGTGCAATAGAGAATAGATAAGCATTGAACCGTGGCCGTTTGAAAGAATAAATCTGTCACGGTCAGCCCACTCTGGATTCGTTGGGTTATGTTTTAGATAATCGCGCCATAATACTTCTGCGATATCAGCCATGCCCATAGGGGCTCCAGGGTGACCAGATTTGGCCTTTTGTACTGCGTCCATTGACAAGACGCGAATAGCATTTGCAAGTTCTTTGCGAGATGGCATGAATTCTCCTACCTTTATGTGTATTTGCGCGGGTATTTATGTGTTTGTTTATGCACCCAAGTAACTTGGGTTCGTTTATACCGACCATTCTTACTTATTGTGGGGGCTGTGTGCAATTAAAAACCCTATAAAAGTGAGGCATTATGAATATTTTTTAAGACCAAAAAGTTATTAGTAATTTTATTTAGACGTCTAGGCGTAAAAACACTATGCAAGGTGTTTTGTTTTCGATAAAATACGCCCCTTAATTTTTTAGCGCTAATACCGACGTTTGTGAAGCGCAATATTTGTGAGCAGAATTACAATGGCAAAACATTTATTTACTTCTGAATCAGTTTCTGAAGGTCATCCGGATAAAATCGCCGATCAAATCTCTGATGCGGTACTTGATGCTATCCTAGAGCAAGACTCTCATGCCCGTGTTGCATGCGAAACTTACGTAAAAACCGGTATGGTTATGGTTGGTGGTGAAATCACTACTAGCGCATGGGTTGATATCGAAGAAATTACACGTAAAACAATTCGTGACATTGGCTACACAAATTCAGACATGGGCTTTGATGCCGATTCATGTGCAATTTTAAACACTATTGGTAAACAGTCTCCAGACATTAACCAAGGTGTTGACCGTACTAGCCCAGAAGAGCAAGGCGCTGGCGACCAAGGCTTAATGTTTGGTTACGCATGTAACGAAACAGAAGTACTAATGCCTGCTCCAATTACTTACTCACACCGTTTAGTACAGCGCCAAGCTGAGGTTCGTAAAAGCGGCGAGCTTAACTGGTTACGTCCAGATGCAAAATCTCAAGTTACTTTTGCATACGAAAATGGCAAACCTGTAGGTATTGATGCTGTTGTACTTTCTACTCAGCACAGCGAAGACATTTCGCAAAAAGATTTAGTAGAAGCGGTAATGGAAACTATCATCAAGCCGGTACTTCCTGCAGAACTTATCACAAGTGCAACTAAGTTTTTCATTAACCCAACAGGTCGCTTTGTTATTGGCGGACCAATGGGTGACTGTGGTTTAACTGGTCGTAAAATCATTGTAGATACATACGGTGGTATGGCTCGTCACGGTGGTGGTGCTTTCTCTGGTAAAGATCCATCAAAAGTTGACCGTTCAGCAGCATACGCTGCACGTTACGTTGCTAAAAACATTGTTGCTGCTGGTCTTGCTGACAAGTGTGAGCTACAAGTTTCTTACGCAATTGGTGTTGCAGAGCCTACTTCTATCAGCGTTGAAACGTTTGGTACAAGCAAGCTAGAAGAAAGCCGTTTAATCGAGCTTATTCGTGAACATTTTGACCTGCGCCCTTACGGCTTAATTCAAATGCTTGATTTAGAGCGCCCTATCTACCTTCCTACAGCGGCTTACGGCCACTTTGGTCGTGACGAATTCCCTTGGGAACGTACAGATAAAGCAGACGCACTTCGCGCAGCTGCCGGCCTTTAAGCCAAAATTGTTGTAGTAAATTAAAAACGGCCCTTTTAAGGGCCGTTTTTGCATCTAAAACTTATTCGCTATATTGTTTGTAGAGCGTCTACAAAATAACTATTAAATCGACCTCGAATTCTTTTGTACTTTAGGTATATACTCATTTCATTATAAAAGCTTTAGGGACAGTTAAATGGCCGATAACTTTCGCGTTATATTTGCAGGACTTGCCGATAACGTTGACATAAAAACAGCATGTACAAATTTAGCTGCAAAATTAAAAACGTCAGATGAAAAAGTAGCTCTTTTTTTTAAAGGTAAGCCACTGTTTGCACCAAGCGATAAAGACAAAGCGTTAAAACAGGCTAAGTTACTAGCAGGCTTAGGCATTAAAAGTAAGCTTCAAGCTGTTTCAAACATCATTCAAAATGGCTCAAACCCTGCTGCAAATAACAATCAACGTGATGAACGTATTTTTGATGCACTCGATTACATCACTAGCAGCTTAATTCGCCTTGAAGAAAAGTTAGACGAGTTAGAGCAACGCCTTCCTGAAGCTCAATTAAAAACACCAGACGAAAGTATTGACGAATGGCAAGGTGACGATCTAATGCTAGATGATGATTTAGCGCCTCCTAAAAAACGCAGTAACTTACTTTTATATTCATTGATTGCAACTGCCACCATTTTGCTAGTCGTACTGGCTGTTTTTTTAATTTTTCCCGATTTATTCTCTTTTTAAGAATGGCTAATTAATTTAATGAGCAATAAACGTGCAAAAATAAGAGCAGAAATTCGTAACACCCGTAAAAACTTGTCAAATAATCAGCAAATAATTGCTGCGCAATCGCTAAAAATGAATTTTATTCAACATTTAAAAAGCGAAAAAACAACGAATTCAAAGCATATTGCCATTTACTTAAGTAACGATGGGGAGCTAGACACTTCATTGTTAATTAAAGAATTATGGAGTTTAAACCATACCGTTTACCTACCTATAATACACCCATTCAATGGCGCTAATTTACTATTTCAGCGCTATGAGAAAAACTCACCCATGAGAGCAAATCGCTATGGTATCTTGGAGCCTAAGCTGAACTGCTCTCAAATATGCCCATTACCAGTGCTTGATTACCTCCTTATGCCATTAGTTGCATTTGATAAACAAGGTAATCGCCTAGGAATGGGAGGTGGGTTTTACGACCGGACATTGGCGCGTTTACACGAACAAAATTGGCAAAAACCACAACTAATTGGCCTTGCACATGAATGCCAAAAAGTTGAGGCCCTACCAATCGAGTCGTGGGATGTACCACTTAAAACCATTATCACCCCAGATAAAACATACTGTTGGTAACAATTAAATTTGATTACTAACCGCATATTTCTGACATACATGAGCACAAAGCAATGACACAAGACGAATTAAAAAAAGCAGCTGCTTGGGCAGCACTCGAGTTTGTAAAAGAAAACACTATTGTAGGTGTGGGTACAGGCTCTACTGTTAATCACTTTATTGATGCCCTTGGCTCAGTAAAGGACACTATTGTAGGCGCTGTATCAAGTTCAGAAGCCTCAACCGCGCGCCTACAAGCGTTAGGTATTGAAGTATTTGAGCTTAATAACGTTGCTGCTTTAGATGTATACGTTGACGGTGCTGACGAAATAAACGCCCAAAACGAAATGATTAAAGGTGGCGGTGCAGCCCTCACTCGCGAAAAAATAGTAGCCGCTGTAGCTAAACAATTTGTGTGTATTGTAGATGACACAAAATTAGTAAAAACATTAGGCGACTTCCCGCTTCCGGTAGAAGTTATTCCAATGGCTCGCAGCTACGTTGCACGAGAATTATTAAAGCTTGGTGGTGACCCGGTTTATCGCCAAGGCGTAGTTACCGATAACGGTAACGTTATATTAGATGTATTTAACTTAAAAATTACCAATGCTAAACAACTTGAAGCACAAATAAATTCAATTGTTGGCGTAGTTACCAACGGCCTATTTGCTATGCGTGGTGCTGATAAAGTGATTATCGGTACTAAAAATGGGCCACAAATTAAATAGGATGAGGTTATGAGTAAGGTATCGTTAGCAAAAGACAAAATTAAAATTCTCTTGCTTGAAGGTGTTCACCAAAGCGCTGTTGAAACGCTAAAACGTAACGGTTACAGCAATATCGACTACGTTAAAACATCCTTACCTGAGGACGAATTAAAAGAGCGCATTAAAGATGTTCACTTTGTAGGACTTCGTTCTCGTACTCATATTAACCAAGCCGTATTAGACTCAGCTGACAAGCTAGTTGCTGTTGGGTGTTTTTGTATTGGTACAAACCAAGTTGATTTAGATGCAGCACGCGAACGCGGTATTGCTGTATTTAACGCACCATTTTCTAATACTCGTTCAGTTGCTGAACTTGTACTTGGTGAAATCCTACTTTTATTACGCGGTATTCCAGAGCGTAATGCAGCGGCTCATCGTGGTGGCTGGTTAAAAACAGCAAATGGTTCGTTTGAAGCACGTGGTAAAACATTAGGTATTATTGGCTACGGTCACATTGGTACTCAGCTAGGTATTATGGCTGAAAATATCGGTATGAACGTGGAGTTTTACGATATCGAAGATAAATTATCACTCGGTAATGCAAAACAAGTTCACAACCTAACTCAGCTGTTACAACGCTCTGATATTATTAGCTTACACGTACCAGAAACACCGCAAACTAAAAATCTTATTGGTAGTGCAGAACTTGCTGTTATGAAGCAGGGATCTATTTTGATCAACGCTTCACGCGGAACTGTTGTTGATATTGATGCACTTGCAGAAGCACTAACAGAGAAAAAACTAAGTGGTGCAGCAATCGATGTGTTCCCTACTGAGCCAAAATCTAACGATGAAGAATTTGTATCGCCACTGCGCCAATTCGACAATGTTATTTTAACGCCGCACATTGGTGGTTCTACACAAGAAGCGCAAGAAAACATTGGTATTGAAGTAGCGGGTAAACTGGCTAAATACTCAGATAATGGCTCAACTATTACTGCCGTTAACTTCCCTGAAGTATCGCTGCCTGAGCTTGCTAATCGTAGCCGTTTATTACACGTACACCACAACCGCCCTGGTGTACTAACGCAAATTAACCAAGCGTTTGCACAGCATGGTATTAACATTGCTGCGCAATACCTACAAACAGACGCATCTATTGGTTATGTAGTTATTGATGTAGATACAGATCAATCTGAAGTAGCACTTAAAGAACTAAGCGCAGTTGAAGGTACAATTAGAGCACGTATTCTGCATTAGTAATTTAATCAGCTATTCTAATATCAAAAAGGGTCACTTCATTAAGTGACCCTTTTTTGTATTTAGATTACATATACTTTCTTAGGTATTTTTTGAATACCGGATCTGTTGCAGCCAACTCTTTTTGCTCAGCTAATATCTCTTTTAAAATAGCGCCTGAGGTAAGCGGGTTTGCAAGTACCACCCTAAATACAACCGTTGGTTGATTGTCGTATTTAGAAGGCGTTAAACGAGTACGTGATACAAATGAGCGACCAGACTCTCGCTGACGTTTTTGCATACTGGCAGTAAAACGGTTCAGTGAAGCAAAAATATCTAACCGAGTTGCTGCATCAGCATCGGCTATTGCTTGTTTAATTTTCTTAGGTACATAACGATACGTTAATAAGCACAATTCAGGTTCTGAAATAAGCTCAAAGTCTTCATCAGCTTTAATTAAATCAGCAAAGTAATGTGCTTTTTTGATGCTTCGATCAATCAGCATTTCGTAACCTTTACGACCAATAACACGTAAGCAAGCATGTACTAACATTGCCATACCAGGTCGGCTGCCTTCAAGCGTGTGGCTACCTAAGTCTTTTGAACCTTTACGTAATATGTACTCAGCGTGATGCTCTATTGCATCAGTTGCAGCGGGATCTTTAAATAAAACTAAGCCCGCTCCCATTGGTACATACATTTGTTTATGTGCATCGATGGTAATTGAATCTGCTCGCTCAATCCCTTTAAGTAAAGGGCGATGCGTGTTCGATAAAAGGGTTGCTCCTCCCCATGCAGCATCTACATGAAAATGGCAGTTAATGTCTTGTGCTAAGTCAGCCATTTCATCAAGTGGGTCAATATTACCGGTTTCGGTTGTACCCGCTACCCCAATAATCGCCATTACTTTAATGCCTTGCGATTCAAGCTCACGTGCTTTTTCGCGCATAGCTCCTACATCAACTTTATTATTTTCGCAGGTTTTAATACCAATTAAGTTATCGCGGCCAATACCGAGTAAATCAACCGATTTACCTAATGAGTAATGTCCGCGTTCTGATATTAATACTGCTAAACCTTTATAGCCGTAATGCAGCATACCGGCAATTAGGCCTTGTGCGCCGATACCTCTAAAATCGCCATCGGGTTTTAATAAGCGGTTTCGAGCAATCCAAAGCGCAGTAATATTAGCAACCGTTCCACCAGAGCAAAATGCACCTAGTGAGGTTTTAGCACTGTGCATCCATTTAGAATAAAATGAATCTTCTTGCCCATAAGCTAAATGATGCATCATTCCAAGCACTTGACGTTCAAGAGGCGTAAACGCTTTAGACGTTTCTATTTTTACTAGATTTTGATTTAGCCCTACCATCAATTTTGACAGCGGTAATAAAAAATGCGGCAAGGCAGAGGTCATGTGACCAATAAAGCTAGGCGCAGCTGTATGCACAGAATGTGCAACAAGTTGCTCCATTATGTCTTGGGCATAAGCAGATACAAACGTTGGATCCTCTGGGATCACTGCCGACTGAAAATCTTTTTCGATTTCATGTAATGGTTTTTCAATTGCCGCTATATTTTCGTTTAGAAAACCTGCTAAATTACTCGAAATTTCAAGCTCGATTTTGCTTAAAGTTGAGTCTGGCGCTTCAGGTACAGTAAATATACGCTTAAGGCTTTCTTTAGAGGCGACGGCACAACGCTTTTGATCCATCTCAATACCTAGTGTGTGTAGCTAAAACACGCGCTTACCCATCAAAAACACCTACTTATTAGGACATTTAGAGCAATCGTGTTTCTTTAAAAATTGCGCTAACTTTACTGCAATATAACTAAAATGTCTCGTTTAAACCTATAAAAGCAATCAAAGCGATGACAAAAAAATGATAATTTAATTAAAACTCTACCAAACCTAATTATTTATTGGGCATTTACTTATTTTGGGTATAATAAATTTGATAACAAAAAAGGGACACATATGCCAGAAGGAAGAGTCAAAGTTAGTTGGATAGTGGCAGGCTTTAGCTTGTTTTTAATAAGCTTGCTTACCTATGTTTACTACACATACCAAACCACGCGTGCTGAAATAATGCAGTCGGTTGATAATCGCTTACTTAATGCCGCCACCAGCGTTAAACATATTCTAGGTGAAAATTACTTAAGTGCGGTTAATCAAGGCGACAACATAAGTTTTTCTTACTATCAAAATAAGAGTAAACAGCTCTCTGAGTTTGCTCAAGCACTTGATATTGCTTATGTATATTCAATGATTTTAAAAGACGGAAAGGTTCTTTTTAGCTCATCAAGCTACACGCAAGACGATCAGAATAATGGCAAAGTAACTCAATTTTTAGATCTCTACCCTGAAGCTACCGATGCAAATATAAGTGCTTTTTACTCAACCGAGCCTGTATTTGAAATATCGAGCGATCAGTGGGGCCACTTTAAAACTATTTTTATTCCTTACGTTGACCCTATTAACGGCAATACCTATTTAACGGGTGCCGATATAACTATTTACAATTTAAACGAGAAACTTAAAGAAAGCGTATCGAAAGCTGCTGCAATGGCTAGCTTCTTCTTTTTTATCGCGATACTTGTTGCCGCCATATATATTTATTTACTAAAGCGCTCTTTAGCAACTGACTCAAGTACTGGTTTTTCAAATCATATTGCTCTTGAGTACTTTATTAAAAAAAGTAATGCTCATCACATGCAGTTAGCCGTTATTTGGGTTAATGAAATAGAAGATATAAACAGTTTCTACGGCACTGAAGTGGGTGACAAAGTAATGAAAAACTTACTTATTCACTTTAAACTCAGAAGCTCTGCGCATTGCCATATATACAGACTAGCAACCAACAAAATAGTATTACTCGCGCCTAAAGAAATGAGCAATGACGAATTTACCGATCTCGTAAAAACGTATAACTTTAACACCCCAGTGTTAACTGACCCTTTTATTTACATAACCTTATGTGCAGGTATTGCCAGTGGCAATAAATCGCTACTACTTGAAAACGCTCATATAGCGGCGCTGCAAGCCAAACAAGGCAGGCATAGCGTAGTTAACTACTCAAAAGCGCTACACGATGTAAAAACGCAATATCAATACAATGTTGAAATGGCTAAAGAAGTGCGTGAAGCGTTTGATAACAACCGTATAGTGCCTTACTTTCAACCCATTATTGATACAAATATCAACAAGGTCGTTCAATACGAATGTTTAGCTCGAATGGTAACGGCGCAAGGGGAAGTGTTGAAACCTGATGCATTTTTAAATGTTGTTACTCGCTCAAGAATGGACGGAATACTTACCCGTACTATATTTTCACAATGTGTTAGTCGCTTTAGAAAAACCGATATTTGCTGGAGTTTAAATATAACAGCACAAGATATGCTCGACCCTAATTTAAGTGAATTTATTGCGGACGAACTTAAGCGCTACCCGCATCCTGGTAATATCACACTAGAGCTTTTAGAAACCCAAGCTATTGCCAACTTTTCTGAGGTGAAAGCATTTATTGGAATGGTTAAAACGAAAGGCGTTAAGGTTATTATTGATGACTTTGGCAGTGGTTATTCAAATATATCAAACGTACTTAAGCTTGAAGTGGACGGTATTAAGCTAGATGGTGCACTAATAAAGCAAATAGTGCATGACAAAGACATCTATTTATTTATTGAACATATAGCCAGTTTTGCTAATCAACTTGGTTTGCAATTAATGGCAGAGTCGGTAGAAAATGCAACCATAGTAACCGCACTTAAAAAGGCGAATGTGACACTAATGCAAGGCAACTACTTTGCCCACCCAATGCCACATGTTAGTACGGTTACAGAAGAAGAATTAGCACTTTAACTTACTTTAGCGAAGTAAGTTAATAACGAGTCGGTGGCTTTGCTGGCCACTGGCCCAGTATTTACGCTCAAAAGGCGTAATTGCATCGTCTGACTCATAAAGTGTTACATCGCAAGGGTTGCCTGTTAATTCAAGCGCCCGAGCAAACTCCTTAACGTAAATATCCCAATTGCTGCGCACTTCTAATTTTCCACCTAACTTAACGATAAATGGAAAAATAGCTGCGCCATGCCAGCGTCTACGAATATGCTTAGATTTAGGCCACGGGTTTGGATACAACAAATAATGGTGCGTAGGTTGCCAATTAGCAGCAACCGCTAAACGCCAAAAGTCATTTAAGTCTGCTTGCACTAAGATGTACTGACCACTATCTGTTTGCTTATATTCAACATCGTGCTTATCTAATCGGTGCGACGATTTATCAATACCAATTATAAGTGCATCAGGGTGGCGCTTAGCTAAGTTAGCTGAGCTTTCACCTACGCCACAACACGAGTCTAAAATAAGCGGGCCACTAAAGGCTTGTACTTTAGCATTAACCTCGTCAAATGCGGCTTGGGTGTGTGCTGCAATTGGCTTTTTAAATTCAGCATCTAAGTGCTTATTTACTATTTCATCAAGCTTTTCGTGAATACCCGCTTGATTAGATACAATACTACGTGAATTTGCATCACTCATTAGTGTCTTAGCCCCACACCTTTTTTGATCAATGTAAGCGCTAATGTAAATAACGCTGTTATAAATACTAAAATAACCCCAAGAGCCACGCTCAAATCAACATCCGACACACCTAAAAAGCCATAACGAAATGCGTTAACCATATAAATTATAGGGTTGATTTGTGATACATTCTGCCAAAATTCAGGCAGCAACGTAATTGAATAAAATACACCGCCTAAGTAAGTTAGTGGCGTTAGTATGAAGGTGGGGATAATGCTTATATCGTCAAAGCTGTTTGCGTAAATCGCATTAATTAAGCCACCTAAAGCAAATACAGCTGAGGTTAAAATAACCGTCGCCATAATTACAAAAATATTATGAATTTGAATATCAACAAATAATAACGACACACAGGTAACTATAAAGCCCACCATAATACCGCGCGTCATGCCGCCGCCCATATAACCTAGAACAATGATGTAGTTAGGTACAGGTGCAACTAAAAGCTCTTCAATGCTTTTTTGAAACTTTGTTGAGTAAAAACTAGAGGCTACGTTGGAATAAGAGTTAGTAATAACCGACATCATTATAAGGCCAGGTACAATAAACTCCATATAACTAAAGCCGCCCATGTCGCCAATGCGTGAACCAATTAAGTTACCAAAAATAACAAAATATAAGCTCATCGTAATTGCTGGCGGTACTAAAGTTTGCACCCAAATACGTAAAAAACGAATGCACTCTTTAATCCACAAACTCTTTAAGGCTACGCCATATTTAAACATTTATTCGCCCCGCCCTTGCTCTAATAATCCTACAAATAACTCTTCTAGTCTGTTTGCTTTATTTCGCATACTCAATACAGTATTACCTTGAGTTGTTAATGCACTAAAAACCGCATTTAAGCCTTGAGACTTAGCGACTTCCACTTCAACAGTATGATCGTCCGTCATGGTAAATTTATAGCCTTCAAGCGTGACGGGGTTTGCTGGCATTTTTAAATCTAAAATAAAGGTTTCTTTATCAAGCTTTGCAAGCAATGCTTTAATGGTCGTATTTTCAACAATTCGGCCATTATCGATTATGGCGATGTTTTTACACAGTAACTCTGCTTCTTCAAGGTAGTGTGTAGTTAAAATAATAGTTACGCCTTGCTCATTTATTTGGCGTAAAAAATCCCACATTGAACGACGAAGTTCTATGTCTACCCCCGCTGTTGGCTCATCAAGTATAAGCAACTTAGGTTCGTGCATAAGGGCACGCGCAATCATTAATCGGCGTTTCATACCGCCTGAAAGCGTACGTGCTTGTTTGTCTTTTTTCTCAAGTAAGCCAAGCTGCGCTAAGTACTTATCAGCACGTTTATGGGCTTCGCCACGTGGCACACCATAATAACCGGCTTGGTTAACAAGTATTTGGCTAAGTGTTTCAAACTGACTAAAGTTAAACTCTTGCGGCACTAAGCCTAAATGCGCTTTTGCAGCTTCTAAGTCAGTATCAATATTACAACCGAATACTTCTACTTTGCCTTTTGTTTTATTAACAAGTGACGAAATAACACCAATGGTGGTTGATTTACCTGCTCCGTTTGGACCAAGTAAAGCAAAAAAGTCGCCCTCTTTAACTTGCAAATCAACGCCTTTAATAGCCTCAACACCATTTTTATAAACCTTGGTAAGGCCTTCTATATTTAAAGCAATATTTTGCTTATTCATTACTTACCCTCACCATAACCCCAACGTTTTGTTAGGTTATGTTCAATATTTAAATGATCTAAAATTCTCGCCACCATAAAATCAACTAAGTCTTCAATACTTTGTGGCTTATGATAAAAGCCAGGCGCTGCTGGCATTATGGTCACACCTAAACGAGATAACTTAAGCATGTTTTCTAAATGAATTTCGTTAAACGGTGTTTCGCGCGGCACTAAAATTAACTGTCCGCGTTCTTTAATTACCACATCAGCGGCGCGCTCTAATAAGTTATCTGACGCCCCTACTGCAATTGCAGAAACCGATCCTGCACTACACGGGCATACCACCATTTTTTTAGGTGCAGCAGAGCCCGAAGCCACAGGGCTAAACCAGTTATCTTTACCGTATACTTTTAACTGCCCAGATTTAGCATTAAACAGCGTACTTAACTGCTCAGTGGCTTTATCTTCATTACCAGAGAGCTTAATATTTGATTCTGTATCAAGCACCACTCGTGCTGCACTTGAGATAAGTACGTAAACTTGAAATTGCTGTTCAAGCAACACTTCAAGTAACCTTAAACCATAAGGCGCACCTGATGCACCGCTAAAAGCGAGCGTAATTCTATCTTTAAATTGCACATTATTCTCCGCTGTATTTATCAGCTAAACCATCAACAAGGTGTTGATGAAGGCCATTAAAACCGCCATTGCTCATAATTAAAATATGCTGATTAGGCTCAATATTTTCAAGCACCGTATCAATAATTGTTTGCGTGCTGCTAAAGCACTGCATGCCTGCTTTATCTGCTTGCTCTTTTAGCGACCAATTTAGATTCTCTGGTTCAAAAAGTAGTACGTCGTCAGCATCACGCAGTGAATCTAATAATGTATATTGGTGCACGCCCATTTTCATAGTGTTTGAGCGCGGCTCTAAAATAGCGATAATTTTTTCATCACCTACTTTTGCGCGCAGTCCTGCAAGCGTAGTTTTAATTGCTGTTGGGTGATGCGCAAAATCGTCATACACCTTAATATTATTAAT
Source organism: Pseudoalteromonas sp. 78C3 (assembly GCF_002836695.1). Taxonomy (NCBI): domain Bacteria; kingdom Pseudomonadati; phylum Pseudomonadota; class Gammaproteobacteria; order Alteromonadales; family Pseudoalteromonadaceae; genus Pseudoalteromonas; species Pseudoalteromonas sp. 78C3. The sequence continues at coordinate 21,121 of NZ_PJAV01000169.1, read as the reverse complement.
ATCAGCCTTTAGCTCCATACGCCTTTTAGGGCTAATAAATTCTCCTAAGGCATCAATACTATGATCAACAGCTATACCCACATGACGCGCTGCTGCGATAGTCATAATTGCATTTTTAACGTTATGCTCGCCTATTGCTTGCCAGCAAACAGTGCCCTGCTTTTCGTTATTTAAAAGTACATTAAACTCACTACCATCAGCTTTTATTAATTCATAGCTCCAATCATCGCCTAGCGTTTCGCTTTCGCTCCAAAGCCCTTGTGCTATTACGTCATTAAGCGCTACGTCTTGCTTAGGCCAAATTACCTTGCCGCTTTGAGGTAATGTACGCATTAAGTGATGAAATTGTTTTTTTATTGCGTTCAAATCTTCGAAAATATCAGCGTGATCGAATTCAAGATTATTTAAAATAAGTGTACGTGGAAGGTAATGGACAAACTTACTGCGCTTATCAAAAAAAGCAGTGTCGTATTCATCGGCTTCAATAACAAAAAATGGCGTTTCACCCACTTTTGCCGATACACCAAAATTTTGGACTATGCCGCCAATTAAAAACCCTGGTTTTAAACCTGCATACTCTAAAACCCACGCAAGCATACTTGCTGTGGTTGTTTTTCCATGCGTACCCGCTACAGCAAGTACCCACGATTTTTGTAATAAATTATGTTTAAGCCATTCAGGGCCTGAGGTGTAAGGCAGACCTTTATCAAGCACATATTCAACACACGGGTTACCACGGCTCATTGCATTACCGATAACTACCATATCTGGTTTTGGCTCTAATTGAGATACGTCGTAGCCTTGAGTCAGTTCAATGCCAAGCTCTTCAAGTTGCGTACTCATTGGTGGGTAAACGTTTTGATCAGAACCCGTTACTTTATGACCTAATGATTTAGCAATGGCTGCAATACCACCCATAAACGTGCCACAAATGCCCAAAATATGTATATGCATATACTTTCCTTAAATCGTATGCTCACTTTACAGCTATGCAAAGTTTAATGGCGCTATAATGCCAAAATTCGTGCTTAGTTACTATGTACGTCTGCACAATTCACTCGTGCCAAAAACACGTTAATTAGTTTTTTAAACGCTAAAAATCAAAAAATAGGCACGTTCACCTACCCTGTATTGCTTTTAATCAATTATTATCAATGTTATAAACCAGCTTGCTGTATAACTTTAAAACTTAAAAAGGACTTAATATGAAAAAACTATTCTTTATAGCCTGTATTTTACTTAGTCAAAAAAGCTTTGCTTTGGAATTTGCTAAGTACCCAATAGAACTAAGTTCGGGCGAAGGCGTTAATGTTGTTATTGCCCCAACAACAGATAAAAAACAAGCTTTAGTAAAAGTAACAGGCATAAACCATGATATTGATGGCATTGTATTTTTAACCGATTTAAAACCTCATGGTAGTAATAAAGCTTACAAATATACTTACGATGGTACACAAAGAAGTTTAGTAAGTGTTGAGGAAGGCTACCGCTGTTGCTCTTACAATCTTTATATTCCAGACACTCGTGATGGAATTTACTTATCAAAAAAAGAAGAGTCAAACCCTGCCATTGTTGAAGACTTAAAAGCGCAATACGATCAACAATTAAATAAAGGTACTCAAGCTAAACTAGCGGAGTTTAATCGTGAAAAGCATTTAGGGTATCAACAAAAAAATATAGCTGCCGCTAATAGCGAAATAGATAAGCAATGCGGATTAAAAATAAATACCAATGTTGATTGGGAAAGCATTGATGATGAAAACCTAAAAGAATATCCAGTGGGTTCATTTTGTGCACAAGTTGCAAACGAAATGGCATACATGTGCGAAAAAGACCAAAGTTTTAAAAACGACATAGCTCAGTTCAATGCTATCGAATGTAAATTTACTAATGAGCTAAAACTACGTAAAAATGGTAATACACTTATATTTAAAACAGCGCCAAAAGCCGCTAACCAACGCCGCTTTATTGAAGCTTATTTATTAAATTTATAAGCTGAGTTTAAAACCAAAAAAGCACCTAAAGGTGCTTTTTTTGGTTTTACTAATTAAGTTTGTTTATAGCGTTAAAAATACAATCAAACCGACACCGAGTAATAAACGATATATTACAAATGGCAACATACCCATTCGCTCTATTACTTTTAAAAACATAAATATACATGCATAAGCCGATAAGAACGATAGCACCACACCAAGCAATAATGTATTCCAATCAACTACATGGTCACCCAGTGCAAGCTCTGCAATATAATAAAGCCCCATCATAGAAATAATCGGAATCGCTAGTAAAAACGAAAAACGCGCTGCGCTTTGCTTATTCATACCCAACATTAAACCAGCGGTCATCGTGATACCTGATCGAGAAGTACCCGGGATCATTGCAACAGCTTGTGCGAAACCAATGATAAGTGCCGTTTTCCAATTGAGCTGATAAATAGTTTTAATTTGTTTCCCTTTTGCATCTGCGTACCAAAGCAACAAACCAAATACAATGGTGGTAGTAGCAATTACCCAAGCGCTTCGCAAATATAACTCAATAAAGTCTTTTAAAAGTAAACCTAAAATAGCGGCAGGCACTGTACCTAGTATAATCCACCAGCCTAATTTACTGTCATCGGTAGTGCCTTGCTTACCAAAAGATTTAAACCATGCGCTTAGTATATCTACTACTTCTTTACGAAAATAAATAACAACGGCTATTAAAGTACCAACATGTACTGCTACGTCAAACGCAAGCCCTTGATCTTCCCAACCTAAAATTTGCGATGGGAGAATTAAATGCGCAGAACTCGATATTGGTAAAAACTCAGTAAATCCCTGTATGAGGGCTAAAATAATTATTTCGATAATACTCATAGGTTAGAAAACTCCACCTTCCATAGCTTTTGTTGAGGGTTATTATATTCATTCCATAACTGCGCAATCGTTTGCTTAGCTACAGGATGATAAAAATCTGGGGCAACCTCACTCAGAGGTTGTAATACAAATGCATTTTTAGTTATTTCATCACGTGGTAATTGCGCTGGGGAATCGCAAGTTACATCATCATAAAACAGTAAATCTAAATCGAGCGTTCGTGGACTAAATTTTTTATCGTTCGCTGTACGCCCATTATCACGCTCTATTTCTTTTAATAAAGCGCATACATCAGCAAGCGACATATCAGTTGTAGCGCCAACTACTGAATTATAAAAATTATTGCCAGCAAACCCAACTGCTTCACTTTCAAAAACAGACGAGTGCACAATGTGCTCAAAGTGCTGCTTAAGTGCAATTAATGCACATTGTATATAATGCGCTTTATTTATATTTGACCCTAGGCTGATATAAATTTGAGCCATTTAGTCAGTTGCCTTAACACGTGTAATTTCAACACCTACAGTTTGTGCTTGTGCTACTGCTGCAGGTTTACTTACTCTTATAGTAACTTGTGGCGTATTAAACTCGCTTAAAATAATCTCAGCCAACTGCTCAACCAAAGTCTCTAGCAACTCAACAGGTTTTGCAGTGCAGTGCTTAATAACGCGTTCGCTTACTTTTGAGTAATCCAGTGCTAAATTAATATCGTCATTTTCGGCTGCAGGCTTAATATCACTAAGCATTTCAATATCAAAATAAAGGCTCTGTTTACTTTCTTTTTCAAAGTCGTACACTCCAATAATAGTGTCGACGTGCAATTGAGATATAAAAACCTTATCCATTGATACTCCAAATAACAACAAACGACTAAGCAACTATACAAAGCATCAATAAAATTAATACTGTATATGGTTTAGCCAGTGTTTAAATATGTGAAAATAACTTCTACAATAGCAAAATAACCAAACTAGCTATTAAATAGTCTGTTAATAATTTTCACGATAAATTTTGCTGCCAATAATAGCTTAAAAGTACTATCAATTGGTATAGTAATTAAAAAATAAGGAAGCGTGTGTTAGCCACTTTAATGTTTGTTTTAGCTTATTTACTTGGGTCGATTTCGTCGGCTATTTTAGTGTCGCGGTTGTTCAAACTCCCTGACCCTCGTAATAGTGGTTCTAACAACCCAGGGGCTACAAATGTTTATAGATTAGGCGGAGCATTTCCGGCTTGCTTGGTTTTAGTGTTTGATATTTTAAAAGGCACTATTCCAGTATGGGGGGCTTATTTTTTAGAAGTTGAACCTTTAGAGCTTGGATTAGTCGCAGTAGCTGCTTGTTTAGGTCATATGTACCCACTGTTTTTTAGCTTCAAAGGAGGTAAAGCCGTAGCAACGGCATTTGGCTCATTATTACCTATTGGCTTATCATTGGCTGGTTTACTTGTATGCACTTGGTTAGTTATAGTGGCAATAACACGCTATTCATCGCTGGCAGCGCTTGTAGCTGTATCTTTAGCGCCCTTATATACATGGCTGATAAAGCCACTTTATACTCTTCCCGTTACTTTTATCACGCTGTTAATTATATTTCGTCACCGTACTAATATTATTCGATTATTTAGCGGGGAAGAACCAAAAGTGGGTGCTAAAAAAGCACCCACCGATGAAAACAAAAATATCTAAAATATGAGTCATTAAATCGGCTCAAGGCTATCTATAGGCCAACGAGGTTTTGTTTTCATATCAAGCGTGGCAAATTGCCCTGCTTTTAAACGTTGCATTCCTGCATAAGCAATCATTGCACCGTTGTCGGTACAAAATTCAGTACGCGGATAAAAAACTTCGCCTTTCATACCTTTCATTACGCGTTCAAGCTGCAATCGAAGCTGTGTATTTGCACTTACGCCACCGGCGATTACTAAACGCTTAATACCTGTTTGTTTAAGCGCTCGCTTGCACTTAATAACCAACGTATCAATAACCGCTGTTTGAAATGCATGCGCTATATCAGCTTTAGTTTGATCGTCATCGTCATTTTCACGAATAGTGATTGATGCTGCAGTTTTTAAACCACTAAAACTAAAATCAAGACCTGGTTTGTCGGTCATCGGGCGAGGAAAAATAAAGCGCTTCGCAACGCCTTGTTCGGCCATTTTGGCTAAGCGCGGACCTCCAGGGTAGTCAAGACCAAGTAACTTAGCCGTTTTATCAAAGGCTTCGCCTGCGGCATCATCAACTGACTCACCTAGTACTTCGTATTGTCCAATACCCGCTACTTTAACCATCATGGTATGACCGCCCGATACAAGCAATGCAATAAACGGAAACTCAGGAATATTTTCTTCAAGCATCGGAGCAAGTAAATGCCCTTCCATATGATGAACAGCAACAGCTGGAATATCCCAACCGTATGCTAATGAACGACCAATAGAAGTACCTACCAACAATGCTCCAACTAAACCTGGGCCTGCAGTATAAGCAATACCGTCTAAATCTTCTGGGCCGCAACCCGCTTGTGCAAAAGCTGCGTCTATAAGTGGTAGCGTTTTACGAACATGATCGCGCGATGCAAGTTCCGGTACTACACCGCCATAATCAGCGTGTACTTTTACCTGGCTGTATAATTGATGAGCTAACAAGCCTTTTTCGTCATCGTATATTGCAATACCTGTTTCATCACATGACGATTCAATGCCTAAAATTCGCACTGTACTTCTCCTGCCTTTAAAATTTCACTTCGCTGTTTTTATAACGTAAGGCCAATATTTGTTTGGCCATCTTCTAGGGCAAACTTTTTAAGTGCCTTCACGCTATCAGAGGTAATACGCCCCATATTTTCTACAAAATCAATTAGCTCACCTAATACTTCAATTTCGTATTGCATTAATGGATGCTCTCTAACTGCTGTGTTATCTGCAACCTCACCTTCAACCGTCATTTGATATTCAATAAAGCGAGCCACTGTTGCTTGAGATATTTTACTGACACTAATGAACTCTTGCTCATCTTGCGCCATTAAACCATGCATTAAGCTAAGTAAAGACGTTGCAGCATCAATAGCAGGGTAAGTACCAAACATATCAAAATCAGCAAGTTCAGGAACATTCGGTTCTATTTTTTCAACTTGTTTTTCGAGATCTATTTTACTTTTAGGCAGTAATATTTTTTCCCAACAAACATTAAGCGAATTACGAAGTAAGGTTTCATCACCAAACCCCGTTGCTTCGCTAAATAAACCGTAATTTGGCAGCATTCGCTCTATTAAAGCACTTGCTAAAACAGCTTTTTGTAAATAGTTAAGCTCTCTAATACGCTGAAAATTATTTGCTTTAGTCATTCTTTAACGTCTCACACGACCAACAAAAATCAAATGTTGATCCATTATGCTCATTACAGTTAGGGCATACCCAATCTGGAGCGGATTGTTTTACTTGTTGATAGTTTAACAATATTTGGCGCGCATGGCGCTCTTTTATCGCATAAACCTGCACACTAACTTGTGCTTGATCAAATGGAATTTCTCCCAATGCGCCTTGGAGCATCTCACCTTTTATTTTGCATTCAATGCCACTGGTTTGTATTAAACCTTTAATAATATTAGCTTCAAGGGTATTTTCGGCTTTATAAATTGTAACCCATTGAAAAGAGCTATCAGTTGAATTTTTATTATTAATATTTTGCAATATTCACCTCATTTATTTTGTGTTAACAATATCCTACGCTAAATTATTAGCATGCTGCACTTTTAAGGAATAAACATGACACTTACAACCCCGGGCTTACTTTTTCCGGCCATATCGCTGCTATTATTAGCCTATACAAACCGATTTTTAGTTTTAGCGCAATTAATTAGGGAGTTAAATGCGCGCGAAGGTGAATCTATCCGACCTGTTGTAGTCGCTCAAATCACTAACTTACGTAAACGAATAAACTTAATAAGAACAATGCAGGTATACGGCGTAGCCTCTTTTTTACTGTGTACATTTTCGATGTTTGCTTTATTTATTGAATTTAATACCACAGGGATTATTTTATTTGGCATTAGCTTAGCTTGCTTAAGTTTATCGTTATTAACGTCTTTATTCGAAATACATATTTCCTGTGATGCGATTGAAATAGAACTACAAAGCATTGAAAATAAACCATTAAGCAGCCGAATAAATAGAAATTTTGTAAAATAAACTCTTATAGATAAAACACCCTATTATTTGTCATAATCATGTTATATGTGCGCCCTATTTTGGGGCGTACTTTTTTATTAATTAGAACAATTAAATTCCAATCTCCTAACTAACCCACTGAGTTAAAATAACTTTGCCTAGATAGTAAATTGCAAAAATATAGACAAAACACAATAAACAACTAGTTATCAATTAAAAAAGTAATACTATTTGGTCGCTTTCCTCTTTAATTAATACTAAAAGGGGGGTATCCTGCTGGAAACACGTATGAACTTGCAACCGTATTTCAATATATAATTTTACTAAACTTTAGAATAAAAATTAATATATTTGATATCCGTGGTATCTGCGACTTACTTATAAAAAGGGACTATAAAGTGAGATTTGAACAATTAGAGCAATTTGTAGCACTTGGTGTATTACGTCACTTTAGACAAGCAGCTGAACAAACCCAAATTAGTACTTCAGCGCTAACGCGCAGCATTCAAACACTTGAAAATGAAATGGGATATGAGTTAGTAAAACGCTCAACTCGTTCTGTTAAATTAACGCCTGAAGGCGAACTTTTCCTTGAATATGCTAAAACGACTCTATCGGAACTTGAGCTAACGAAAAAACGGATTTTTCAATCAGTAAACGGTAATGCTAATGAAAAACTTGTTATTGGCTATACCAATAAGGCAAGCAGCATAGTACCTATTTCTTGTGGACAGTTTTTAGCTCAATATCCTCATATAAAAATTGAAATGCAGTTACAAGATCAACAAGAGCTAACACGCAGACTCCAACAAGGTGAAATAGACATAAGTGTATACTCTCAAGCTATTAATAGTATTGGCAGTGACATTCACTTACCTGATCAGCTTGTATTATTTGTTTCAAAAAATCACCCTCTTGCACATAAAAACGATATAAGTAAGCAAAATCTTGATAGCTACCCTATGTTTGGCTGCTTCTCTCAATCTAAACAAGTGCAAACTATGCTTAATGAAGCAATTGATTCTTTAAATAAATCATCAAGTATTAAAGTGGGTAGCATTGAGCAAGTAATGGCTGGTGTAGTTAAATCAGATCACTTTGCTATTGCAAGCATTGAGCATGCAAACACAATCGCAGAGAACTCTGAACTCGTGCAACTAAAAACAAATAAAGATTTAAATCACGAACAACTCGTTGTACAAACAAGCCAACAAACGTCTATTACCGAACATGTAGAACACTTGTTGTCGCTTATAAAAAAGGCGGGAGCTGCATTTAACTAACCCTTCTTTTTGAAAAAGTGCGGCACAATAAACAGTAGCTTTAAATCGCTTTTCGGCTACACTGTCGCACCTTTTTTAAACAGCTGATGTGAATGAACACACTTTTTGGTCCTGATGTCTATTTAGATGATATAGAACGCCAAGGATACACCGTAATTCATAACGCGCTTATTGCCGATTTAGTTAACGATTTAGTTGCAGATTGTCACCGTATAAACCCCCACTTTAGCCTTGCCGGTATTGGTCGATTAAATAACTTACAAATAGATAAAACTATTCGCACTGACAAAACCTATTGGTTTGACGGCAGCTCTCAAGCACAGCTTACGTATCAAGCAATAATGCAAAGTATAAAAACCACGTTAAATCGTAGCTTTTTTATGGGGCTATTTGACTACGAATGCCATTATGCAAAATATACACAGGGTGATTTTTACAAAAAACACTTAGATGCATTTAAAGGTCGATCTAATCGTGTATTTACAACGGTGCTTTATTTAAATACGCCAGAGCAAGGTGGCGAACTTGTTATATATAAACCTAAAAGTAAAGAAGTAGAAATAACCATTAAACCAACTGCTGGCACATTGGTTATGTTTGAAAGCGAACGTTTTGCTCATGAAGTGCTTCCTGCAGTTGACGAACGCTATTCTATTGCTGGATGGTTTAGAAAAAATGCCTCTATTAGCGGCATTATTGATCCACCCCGATAGCTCTAAATAGAGAATTTTAACAGCCTTTATTAAGGCTTTAAAATGCTATTGGGTATGAAAGTAATAACCCTATAAAGATAGCCAAGCCCACATAATGATTATTTAAAAATGCTTTAAAGCAGGCATCTCTTTCACGTTTATGAATAAGCGTTTGTTGATATGCCAATAAACCAGCTGCTACACTCAAACCAACGCCAAACGCGACACTTAAATGATTACTTATACCAATAAACGCAACCAGCGCTATAAATACAGCATTAAGTAAAAAGATTATGTGGCGGTCGAATTTACCAAATAAAATAGCGGTTGATTTTACCCCTATTTTTAAATCGTCATCTCTATCAACCATCGCATACATAGTGTCATAAGCGACTGTCCAGCAAATGTTGGCTATAAATAATAACCATGCCTGCTGCGGTAATGCATTTATTGAAGCCATATAGGCCATTGGAATAGACCAACCAAATGCAGCCCCTAAAACAACTTGTGGTAATTGTGTATAGCGTTTCATAAAAGGGTAGCAAAAGGCTAAAGCCAAAGCACCAAAAGAAAGCAAAATAGTATTAACGCTAAGCATTAATACTAAAATAAACGCAATAACTATGAGTAGTAAAAATAGGCTAAGTGCCTCACCACTACTAACCCGCCCTGAAGCTAGCGGCCGCTGAGCTGTGCGTTTTACAGAGCCGTCTATTTTCCTATCTGCAAAATCATTAATTACACACCCTGCACTTCGCATAACAACAACGCCCAGCGTAAATATAATAAAGTTAAGTAAGCTCGGCATCCCACTATTAGCAAGCCATAAAGCCCAGTATGTTGGCCAAAGTAATAACAAGGTACCAATGGGCTTATCTATACGCATTAGCTGTATATAGTAAGAAATATGTTTTGGCTTTAAAGCGGCTAATTTCATGAGTATAAATATGCTCCTGGTAAAAACACTTCACACACTAAAAATTTATATTCTTTGAGTGAAAATACACTTCGACGCCCTAGTAAGTTTTTTTCGGGTAGGTTTAATTTTGCAACTAATAGCTGAACGGGGTGCTTGGCATCAAAATAAGCAATTTCTATATCCGTTCGTTTTAGTGCTGGGTCTTGAAAAATCACATCACCAAGAGGTCGTTCACCCATATTGTGCAAAGGATTGATCGAATCATTTTTAGGAAGCCAGCTCTGTGCGTATACCACAGGTTTGTTATCGCACAATAAGAGTACTTCTCTATTAATAGCTGTTTTAGCGCTACAGTTTAGTAATAACTTTTGCTCTAGACTTAAAGTAAATAACTGCTCGCTTAATACTCTTACACTAAAAATTTGTGATTTACTTTTTAATTTAGCAGTTAAAGAATTAGGTTCAAAAAGCCATTCTTGCTCTAGAGGAGATAAGTCACTTACATATGAAGTGGACTGCCAATTAGCAGATATAGACAGAGGATAAGTAATCACAATAGCTCAACAAAATAAAAAACAACGAGATGATACCATTGCCAAAGCTTTTGAAAAAGTGATGTTTTATAACCATAAATAATAGCTTGGCGCTGTTTATTACCCACTATTAAGTATAAACTATTTGTAACAAGTTTTAAGAAACGCTTTAAATATGAAAAAAATAGTATACGCAGGTCTTTTTACGTTCTTTGTCAGTGTCATAAGCTTTACAGCTCGTGCTGAATCTACAGTTGGTTATTTTGGTTTTGAGCCCGATATAATCACCAACTACATTGGCGCATCAAGTAAAAAAATGGGCTATGTACGTGTAACTATTGATTTAATGCTTAATGACACTTCAGATATTGCAGTAGTAGAGCACCACACGCCATTACTACGTGATGCCCTAGTAGAGATTTTATCTAAAGAGCCAGAAGAAAAAATAAAATCCCTTACTGGCCGTGAAGAAATACGCGCAAAGTGCGCCGAAAAACTAAAAAGCCTCTTAAAAGAAGAAACAGGACAAGAGATCATCCGTGAAGTCTTGTTCACTAAATATTTATATCATTAGTATTTAACGTTTTGCGTTAAATACTTTGGCGGTGTAGGCAAAAGCCATACCGCTAACTAATCCACCTAAGTGCGCCCAATTAGCCATACCTACAAACAATACATCTGCAAACCCAAGCACTAACCAAATCAACATAAAACCAACAATAGCCGTACTAACCAGTGCAGGTTTGTTCGGATTTAAAAAGCTATGAATCCAACAAAAACCAAGTAACCCATATACTACGCCACTCAAACCGCCAAAGTTGGGACCAACCATTAGGTATTGCGCCCAATTACTAATAAGCGCAGTCACTAAAAACAAACCTATTAAGCTGAGTTTTCCGCATTGCTTTTCGATATTGTCGCCAAGCGACATCCACCAAATTAAATTAAACACAATATGGATCGCGCTAAAATGCACAAGCGCGGGAGTTAGCCAGCTTAGTGGTTGTGATGGATTAAATTGCAGAACTGTATAAATTTCATCAAATCCACCCAATAAAAAAGCGACATAAATAACAATACTCAATATGCTAACAGTTTGGTTAAGCCAGCTAAGCGCTTTAAACCGCGCCATAAGATTAAGTGATTGCCCTTGATATTTAAGCGGCGATTGTGTGCTGCCTACATCCCAAGATGCTTGCTGGTATTTTTCATGATTAGGGTTTTGTGTAAACTCAACCCATAAAGGCTGAACTTGATGAAAGTCCTCCTCAGTCACGCTAATAATGACATTACTGCCATCTGCTGAGTGTATCTTTGCATCTAGGCCTTGGCTTTTTAAATAATCTATAAAGCCTTGTGCGGCGCGTGGGTTATTTAAACTGCCAAGCTCTATCATCGTTCTACTTTCTCGCTATAAGACGCTTCCCAAGCAGTAAAACCGCCATCCATGCTGTATACGTCTTCAAAACCTTGCTCAACTAAATAACTAGCTGCGCCCTGAGAGCTCATACCGTGGTAACACACAATAATAATTGGCTGCTCGAATTCTTTTTCCATCATAAATTGTGCAATATTACCGTTAGAAAGTGCTTCTGAGCCTGGAATACGACCAGCTTGATACGAATTTGGATCGCGAATATCTGCAATTACAACGTCTTCTTTATCTAGAAGTTCTAACGTTTGCGCTATAGAAATGTGTTTAAATGCCATTGAAGTCTCTTTAATTAATAGTATAAAAAAGGCGGCTAAAGCCGCCCTTCTTGTAATTTAGTTAGGAACTAATCCCAGTTTAAAATTACTTTACCTGACTGACCTGAAATCATCATATCAAAGCCAGCTTGGAAGTCATCCACAGAATACTGATGTGTAATAATTGGGTTCAAATCAAGACCAGATTGAATCAAGCTTGCCATTTTGTACCACGTTTCGAACATTTCGCGACCGTAAATACCTTTAATCACTAAACCTTTAAAAATAACTTGGTTCCAATCAACTGCCATATCAGATGGTGGAATACCTAGCATGGCAATTTTACCGCCGTGGTTCATGTTATTAAGCATTGAATTAAAAGCGCTTGGCACACCTGACATCTCAAGACCAATATCAAAGCCCTCTGTCATACCTAAGTCTTTTATTACATCTTCAAGCTTTTCGCTTGCCACGTTTACAGCACGTGATGCACCCATTTTGCGGGCTAAGTCTAGGCGGTATTCATTTACGTCGGTAATAACGACGTGGCGAGCACCAACGTGTTTTGCAACCGCTGCTGCCATAATACCAATTGGGCCGGCACCAGTAATAAGTACATCTTCGCCAACTAAGTCGAACGATAATGCGGTATGAACTGCATTGCCAAACGGGTCAAAAATTGAAGCCAGTTCGTCAGAAATATTATCTGGAATTTTAAATGCATTAAATGCAGGAATAACTAAATACTCTGCAAATGCACCTTCACGGTTTACGCCAACACCCGTTGTATTACGGCATAAATGTACACGCCCAGCACGACAGTTACGACAATGCCCACATGTAATATGACCTTCACCCGATACGCGATCGCCTACTTTAAAGCCACGAACTTCCTGGCCCATATCAACGACTTCACCAACATATTCGTGACCAACAACCATAGGAGTAGGAATCGTTTTACTTGCCCATTCATCCCATTTGTAAATATGTACGTCGGTACCACAAATAGCTGTTTTACGAATTTTAATCAGTAAGTCGTTATGACCCACTTCTGGCTTTGGTGCATCTGTCATCCAAATGCCCGGTTCTGCTTTTAATTTAGATAATGCTTTCATAATCCACACTCAACTAAAAAACCGAAGCGAGGCTTCGGTTTAAAATAAAATTAAATAACGCCCATTTCTTTACCAATACGGGTAAATGCATCAATAGCAATATCGAGTTGCTCAATGCTATGCGCTGCTGAAATTTGTGTACGAATACGCGCTTGCCCTTTTGGTACTACAGGGAATGAAAAACCAGTGACGTAAATGCCTTCAGCAAGTAGTTTATCAGCCATTAACGAGGCTACTTTGGCATCTCCTAGCATTACAGGGATGATTGCATGATCTTTACCTGCACACGTAAAACCAACAGCTTCCATTTGCTCACGGAAATATTTAGCATTTGACCAAAGTTTAGCGCGAAGCTCGCCGCCATTTTCTAGCATTTCAAGTACTTTAATTGATGCAGTAACAATTGAAGGTGCTAATGAGTTTGAGAATAAGTATGGGCGTGAGCGCTGACGTAACCATTCAACAATTTCTTTTTTACCTGATGTATAACCACCTGATGCACCGCCTAGCGCTTTACCTAATGTACCGGTAATAATATCTACACGGTCTAATACATTACAGTACTCTGGTGTACCTTTACCGTTTTCGCCAACAAAGCCAACAGCATGAGAGTCATCAACCATTACAAGTGCATCATATTTATCAGCTAGGTCGCACACAGCTTCTAAATTACAAATAACGCCATCCATAGAAAACACGCCATCGGTAGCAATTAGTTTCGTTTTAGCGCCAGCTTCATCTGCTGCAATAAGTTGCTTTTCAAGATCAGCCATGTCGTTATTTGCATAACGAAAACGCTTAGCTTTACACAAACGTACACCATCAATAATTGATGCATGGTTTAACGAATCAGAAATAATAGCGTCTTCTGCGCCTAAAATAGTTTCAAACAAACCGGTGTTTGCATCAAAACACGAAGAATATAGAATGGTGTCTTCAGTTTCCAAAAACTCACTGATTTTTTTCTCTAGTGTTTTATGAATATCTTGCGTACCACAAATAAAACGAACAGACGCAACACCAAAACCATGATTATTTAAACCGTTTTGCGCAGCTTCAATTAGCTCTGGGCTATTAGCTAAACCTAAGTAGTTATTAGCACAAAAGTTGATTACTTTACCTGACGCAACTTCGATTTGAGCTTGCTGCTGAGATTTAATAATACGTTCGCTTTTATACAAACCTTCGGTTTTTACGTCTTCAATTTGCTGTTGTAGCTGGCTAAAAAAAGCAGATGCTCTCATCTGTGTTCTCCATTTATTTGAACGGGTAAACAACCACATTTAAGCGACTGTTTATTATGGGGGGTATTGTAAAAGTTTAATGGGGAAAATGCACGGTTTGCAGTTCGTCGCAAACGCCCTAAACTGGAAGGAATTCCTGCCAGTTTACAGGCTAATCTGTTTAGTCTATTTATGTCTTTAAAAGTGCAGGTAAACTGTTTATAGAATCGATAATTAAATCAGCCTCTTGCTTGGCACTTTCATCAAAGCTTTGACCTGAACGCACTAAAACGCGAGTAGTGATCCCTGCTTTTTTCGCAGCCTGCATATCACTGAGTTTATCGCCCACCATTATACTGCAAGCAGGGTCGATGTTATGCTCTTGTATGCCTTGCAATAACATCCCTGGCGCAGGCTTTCTGCAACTGCACTCTTTCAAATATTCAGGGTGCGCTTTTTTAGGGTGATGAGGGCAAAAGTACACATCGGCAACTTCAATACTGTGATCGCTAAATTGGGTTTTCATCCAATCAGTTAGTGCTAAAAAATCAGTTTCGGTGTAATAACCTCGGCCAATTCCAGATTGATTAGTGACGATTATGATTTTATAGCCCGCATCATAAAATGCTTTACAAGTACTAAAAACACCTTCAATAAATTCAAATTTATCGCTTTGATACACATAACCATGGTCAACATTTACTACGCCATCTCGGTCTAAAAAAAGTGCTTTATTTTTTTTTTGTGCATTCATTACAAAGACTCTTTTTGTACAACATGATCAAACATCGCTTTTACGTCATCAACTGTAATTTGGCTCATTAAATCATCGCCTTTTACGCGCGTACCCCACGGCACTTGCTCAGCTGTTTTACCAGTTTGCTTAAGCAAATTTTGATGATAAACCTCTACCACGTAGTCTTGGTATAAGTAAGGACCTGTGCGTGCTGGGTTTGAATGTGCGTATAAACCAATAACCGGCGTACCAACCGTTACCGCCATATGTGCAGGACCCGTATCGGGCGCAAGCACTAAGCTGCCACGCTTTAACACGCACAACAACTCTTTGAGTTTCGTTTTACCCACTAAATTTAAAATAGGTGTTTTACTATACTCAACAATACTATTTGCTAGGTTAATTTCAAGTTCTGTTGGCCCCCCCGTCAATACCACCTTAAAGCCTTGCTCATTTGCATAATCAGCCAATGCTGCATAACGATCAGCGAGCCAATTGCGCTGTGCTTTACTTGCTGCTGGCGATATTACTAACAGTTTATTAGTTAGGTACTCTGGTGTTAGTAGTTCATCAGCAACCGCTTGGTCTTGCTCTGTATATGGCATGTCCCAACTCGGTTTATAATCAGCTACACCAATGGCTTTTGCAAAACCTTTAAAGCCTTCAAGCACATGCGCCTGAGCTTCTGGGGCTATTCGTTTATTAATAAACAAGCTGTGCAATTCTTTTGAACGCGCCCAATCAAACCCTATTTTTACTTTTGCAGGAATACAACGCGCTACAAACCCAGCCCTTAATGCAACTTGCATATTAAGTAGTACATCAAACTGTTGATCTTTAAAGCGTTGCTTTAAGCTTTTAAGTGCTGCTTTACCTTGTTTTTTATCAAATACCACCAGCTCAACACCCGGTAAGTCGGCAAGTAACATCGCTTCTATTTTACCAATAACCCACGTGATTTTTGCATTTGGGTGTGCTTTTTGAATGGCTTGTACAGCACTCACACCATGACATACGTCACCAATGGCTGAAAGTCTTAATATACAAATAGATGAATAGTTAGGAGCTTGAGTCACACATTCCCTTAGGTATTAAATACAAAAGCCGATCTTAAATTATAATCACGCTATTGCAAGCACTTATCCTCAGCTTTAAAACGCGCTAATATAGGCACATTATTTAGCAATTACGCAGAGCTATGTTTAAACAACACGTGCAAGGCAATCACACTGTATTAAGCCACCCTAAATACACGAGCCAAATTACCCTCGATTGGTTTGATGCAAATTATTGGCAACAACAAAATAAAATTGTGGGCGCTAAAAAAGGTCGAGCAACTGCGTGGTTTTTTAAGCAAGACGAATTAACAGCCGTACTTAGGCATTATTGGCGCGGTGGCTTAGTGGGTAAATTGCTAAGCGATCAGTATTTATACCCTGGGCTTGAACAAACCCGTGTGTATAAAGAGTTTAGCTTAATGAGTAAACTTATAGAGCTTGGTTTAAACGTACCAACCCCTATTGCAGCTAAAGTAACCCGCAGCGGATTAATTTATCGTGGTGATATTATTACCGAGGCTGTTAAAGGCGCTAAAAGTGTACTCGATGTATTAATTGAACGCCCATTGACCGAAGATGAGTTGGAGCGCATAGCTAAAACAATCGCGCTATTTCATTCAAAAGGTGTGTATCACGCCGATTTAAACATTAATAACATTTTGTTTGATGATACTGGTGATGTGTACATTATCGACTTTGATAGAGGTGAAATAAAAATGCCTAATGTGCAGTGGCAACAAAGTAATATGGAACGACTTGAGCGCTCATTTTTAAAAGAACAAGGTCGAAACGAGTCATTTAATTGGCAAGCGACTGACTGGCAAACTCTGCATAGCAACTACCTCAAAGCACTCGCTAATATAAGTTAACCTAATATAAGTTAACTTAGTTAGCCAATGCTAAATACTGCAGAGCAACCTGCTCTGCCTGTACTTGTTTTAGAATATCTGCGTTTTCTACATTTGGCTTATCTGCTAGCACCTGCTTAACGGCATTGGCTAATGCCTCACTTTGCTGAACGGGTACTAAATATTTACTTAGCTCGCCTGTTAATATCTCGCTTGGTCCAAATGTACAATTAGTACTAACTACCGGAGTACCCACCGCTAAAGCCTCAATTAATACCGTTGGAAGTCCTTCAAAATCAGAACTCAACACTAAAGCTTTGGCATGCTTAATCCAGTTGTACGGGTTTTGTTGAAATCCTGGCACTACTAACTGTTTTTCTATGCCGTATTCCTGTGCAAGCTTTAGCGCTTTAGCCGGTTTATTACATAAAAGTACTAACTTGTATTTTTTATCAAGCTTTGCAAATGCTGCAAATAATATATCGTGGCGTTTTTGTTTGGCGAGTCTTCCTACATGAATTAAGTAGGGCTCATTTGGGATATTGTTATTTTGCTCATTTGCTTGCTGTCTTATTTTTTCAAAATCGAACGGGTTGTAAATAGTCGCAATTGCACTTGGGTTAATTAAATCCCCTTGTATTATTTCTTTTTCAACACCCTTTGATACGCAAATAAGTGATTTACCATTTAAATTTTGCTTACTTTTTTTAAGGTATAAGTATGAAAATGGACCTAACTTTTTTTGACGTGCAAGTTCTGCATTAACTGAGTTGTGAATAACAAAATGAACATTTTTGATATTACTACGCGCGAGCAAGTTATTACTTCTATCAAGATTAGAAAGCACTAAATCAATATTGCCCAGCTCGCTTTGTTTTTTTTCAAACCAAGTTTGTAGTGTTAAAATGCTATTTTTACGCTGCCAAAATCGATCTACTTTTGATGCCCTATGTGCGAATAAACTCTCCACGTTAAGTACTTCAGGGATATTATATTCAATAGAGTTAGCAAGAGACAAAATAGTGATTCTGTGCTGTAACTTGGCCATTTCCTCAGCAAGGGTAAGCATTACTTTTTCAGCACCACCACCCACTAGGGAATCAATTACAATCACTATATTCATTAGCGATCCCCTATAAGCATATTTTTTATGCCATTAGTGATCACATCGAAGCTATGTGTATTATCAAGTTGGCTATATTTAGCAACGAATTCATTATAGAAAGGCTCGCTAATAACCTGAGCTATTTTCGTAGTGATTTCATCAATATCAAGATTTGCTTTTATGACAACACCTGCATTAACACAATGATCCAAACGTGTATTTTGATCTTTTGAGATAGCACATGCAACAATAGGTGTTTTAACGGCGATTGCTTGTAGTAGGGTATCGCCGCCACTTAGTAATGCGATTTTAGCTTGGCTCATTAATGCCAAAAAATCAGTGCTTTGCAAGCTTGTTAAACAAATTAGCTCATCACTTTTGGGAATGATTTTATTATAATTTGGACCAAAAACAACAACGCCTTTTAAGCCTGTGAGTTTAGTTATTTTAAGTGCAGCTTCAAAATATACATCAGCGCAGTTTAGGTTATTTACACTATGGCCGCCTGAGCCAGCATTTACAATAAAATAGCCTTCAGGTACTAAGTTATAGCGATTTAAAACATCACGTTTTTGCGCGCAAGAGGCAAATGTAACAAAAGGACCTACATTTCGAGGATGTGCCAAGGGAAACATGTCTAACTTCGTACTTTCAGCCCATGTAAGTGGCTCAATACAATAATCAGGCTGTACAACCCAATGTGTATCAATTAAATTAATTCTGTTAAGTTTTAAGCCTTTAGCACGTTTTTTTGCATGCTGAGAAATGAATATAACTTTAGCGCCTACCTTTTTAGCCGCCTTCATATGCCCTGCACGTCCTGCACAATCAAAAACAACGACATCAGGTTTAAATTGCTCTATAAACTCGCAAACAAAATCAAGCTCTTTAGTCGCTGAGTGTTCGAGTAGTGTGGCTTCAAAAGGACAATCTTTTGCATAGCTTGTATGCTTATTTAATATAAAGTGAATATCGAGAGAATCTGCAAGTTCTGCCTTTAAACTTTGAGCCAACAACAACGAGCGCATATATTCACCAATGCCTTCTGGTGATGATACTGGAATAAATAAAAGTCGTTTGTTGCTCATTGCATTCTCAATGTCCTATTTGAGCTCCAGTATATCAATCAGATACTTATTACGATAGACAGGTTACATTTTAATATATTAAATTAACTCTATAAATTTGATTATTTACTGCAATAGCAGACTTAGATTGATAAACTTAGCCGCAATCTTAATCACAAGGATCTGAACTTTGCGAAACAGAATTTTTCTACTTTCTACTCTTTTTTGCGCTATGAGCGCATCAGTTAATGCTGAGCCATGGGTAAAACCCGATGATTATGGTCTAAGAGCTGATATTCAACAATTAGCTGATGCCGGTGTTATTTTAGCTCCTGTAACTACCTATCCGCTTATGTGGAAAAGTTTTATAAGCGATGTGGAAAGTATGCCGCTGGAGCAATTATCTCCAAGCTTACAAGATGCTTTACTTCGCGTTAAACATCGATATAAATCAGAAAATAATAGCTCACATAGTCTTCAATTATCAGCTTTTGCAGCCACAGATCCAATCATAGCAACAAGCTTTGGTGCAACAAATACTCAAGAAACAGAGCTTTCTGCAGCTTACGCTTATTTAGGCGATAACTTTGCAGCTAAAGTAGCTATAAATTATAGAAAAGACGGTAAAAAGTGTTTAGTTGATGGAAAAACGACTGACGATATAGTTACCAACGAGCAAGCTTTAACCGATTGTAACGATACCTCACTTGATGATAGTTACTTAGCTTACCGTTTAGGTAACTGGATTTTTAGAGCCGGTGCTGTTGAACAATTTTGGGGACCTGGTGTTGATAACAGCTTAATTATGTCAGGTAATGCGAAACCTTTACCTGCACTAAGTGTTACCAGAGAAAAAAGTACTGCTTTCGAGACACCATGGCTGAGCTGGATTGGTCAATGGAGCTTTACTGCACAAATGGCTAAACTTGAGTCTACGCGTGTTATACCTGATGCTTTACTGTGGAGTACTCGTGTTAATTTTCGCCCTATTCAACAGTTAGAAATTGCACTTAGCTGGTCTGCACAATGGGCTGGCGATGGACAACCTAGCTCTGCGGGTGATTTTATTGATGTTATAACTGGCCAAACAACTTGCACAGATGGTAATGACAGCTGTGACAGTCAATTTGAGTCAAAAATAGGTAATCAACTGGCTGGTATTGATATGCGCTGGTCTGATACCTTGTTAACACACCCATATGCAATCTACATTAGCACTATAGGTGAAGACGCAAGCTCTCAATTTAAGCCTTCCGACAGAGCATATCTTTTTGGTATTCAAACAACACAACGCATATACGCTCAGAACATATTAGTAAATGTTGAATATATAGATACTGGTGTTTCATGCCAAGCTGAATCAAAAGTTGAAAATTGTTACTATGAGCATGATGATAAGTTGTCGGCTTATAGATCAGGCTACCGATACCATGGTCGTACAATTGGCTCAACCTACGATAACGATGCACAATCAGTCGTTTTAACTCTGCTAGGTCAGTTATCTAATGGAAACGATTGGCAGGTAAAATTACGTAGTGTTGATTACAACAGCGATAACAGGGACCTTTACCCTAACAACCCAGATTTAGGCAATTCTATTACTAAAACAGGGTTTAACTCTAAGCAATTAGAACTGCGTTACAGAATGCTTTCTATGGGAGGACGCGTCACTTTAGGTGCTTTTGCGTCTAACAACGACGGCGCTGAAAACGATACTTCTGCATTTGCTAAGTACGAATATAACTTTTAATAAAGTAACGTATTAAAAGTAAGAAAGGGATGAAAACAGTGTTTTCATCCCTTTTTTGTATTTTTTAAGCAAACTAAATCA